>JAUMEU010000079.1:0-1606 GCA_032120295.1 Opitutales bacterium
CGGCCGGCGAATCGTTTCTCGATCTCCGCCGCATGGGCGCGGGCGTGGGCGTCTTCCGCGTCGAGGTCGTCATGGGAGTGGTCATGGCCGTGCGCATGGTCACCTTCGCTGTGGTGATGGTGATGATGCCCGTGCTCTTCGCGCAGGCGCATGATCGTCCAGATCGCCATGCCGACGACGATCAGGCCGCTGATCAGGAGGAAGTAGGGTTCGGTCTGTTCGACGTTCCAGTTCGAGCCGTAGTTCAGCGCCAGGCCGGCGAGGATCCAGATGATGAGCGTGTGGGAGAGGGCGGCGCAGAAGCCGAGCAGGGCCGCCTGCCAGGCCGTGCCGCGGATCGCGATGATGAAGGCCGCCATCATGGTCTTGGAGTGGCCGGGCTCCAGCCCGTGCAGGGCGCCGAGCAGGATGGCGACGGGGATGTAGAGCCAGGCTTGGGCGGTTCCCTGTTGCAGCAGCTGGGAGAAGTCCATGGCCAGACCTTAGCAGCCTAGGTCAGGCTGTCGACCTTGGGGATAGGCTTGCGGCAGGGCGGGGGCTTTACTTGCTACAGGGCGTATGAAGACCGTCACCCTCGGCCAGAGCCCGCTCACCTCCAGCCGCCTCGCTTATGGCTGCTGGCGTATCGCCACCAAGGGCGACGCCGCCGCGGATTACGCGACGGCTAAGGCAGCGGTCTTCGCGGCGGTCGACGCGGGTTACACGCTCTTCGACCACGCCGACATCTATTGCGACGGCGAGGCTGAGCGCGTCTTCGGCCGCATCCTGAAGGAGAACCCCGGCCTACGCGCCAAGATGACCATCGCGACCAAGGGTGGCATCCGTTTCAAGAACCGCCCCGTCGGCGCTCCGGTCCGCTATGACTTCTCCCGCGCCCATCTGCTGGCCCAGTGCGAACTCTCGCTCAAGCAGCTCGGCGTCGAGACCATCGACCTCCTGCACCTACACCGCCCGGATTACCTCATGGATGCGGCCGAGGTCGCCGCGGTCTTCACCGAACTACGCGCCGCCGGTAAGGTCCGCGAGTTTGGCGTGAGCAATTTCAGCCCCTCACAGTTCTCGCTGCTGCAGAACGCGCTCTCTTTCCCGCTCGTGACCAACCAGGTCGAAGTCAGCCTCGTGCAGCTCTACGCGCTCCATGACGGCACGCTCGACCAGTGTCAGGAGAAGAAGGTCACCCCGCTCGCTTGGAGCCCGCTCGGCGCCGGCCTGCTCGGTTCAGGCGGCGTGGACCTCCTGCCAGGGCAGCGTCACTATAACCCGACCGCCGTTTTGGCCGTCCTCGACCGCATCGCCAAGGAGCGCGGCGTCGCCCGCGAGCTCGTCGCGCTGGCTTGGATTCTGAAGCATCCGGCTAAGATCGTCCCCATCATCGGCACCACCCAGCCTGAGCAGATCAAGCAGCTGGCCGCCGCGGCGGACCTCGAGCTGACCCGCGAAGAGTGGTATCACCTCGTCACCGCGGCCCGTGGCGCGGAGATGCCTTGATCCAGGGGGCAAGGTGACACGGGGGCACGTGGGCAAGGGCGCACGTGGGCGAGGGGGCGAAATCGGCTCAGCCGGTGATGGTTGGGATCTTGAGGGACTGGCCGCCGTTCAGGGCGGA
>JAUMEU010000080.1:0-2686 GCA_032120295.1 Opitutales bacterium
CGATGTCACGCGACTG
This sequence comes from Opitutales bacterium, assembly GCA_032120295.1. Lineage (GTDB taxonomy): Bacteria > Verrucomicrobiota > Verrucomicrobiia > Opitutales > UBA953 > UBA953. Next base: position 17 of record JAUMEU010000080.1, read on the forward strand.
GCCGACGTTACGGCGGAAGCGGATGATGGAGAACGCCGCGAACATACCGAAGGCGGTCGCGAGGTTGCCCATGACGACGAGGATCACGAGGGTGACGACCGTGCCGAGGATCATCAGGGTGTGCACGTAGTCCTGCGAGTAGCGCAAGCCACGGTAGGTGCGCTTATACGTCCAGGCGACAAGCGCGTTGAGCAGGAAGCTAAAGATGATCGCAAACAGGATCTCGGTCGCCGCGGGCGGCGTCGCGGGCGGAGCGGACAGGAGCTGCGTGAACAGGTCGGGTTCGGGCGCGGTCGTCGCGGCGAAGCAGGCGGGGAGGGGCAGGGTCATTTCAAGAAAGGCGGGCAAGGGTCTCGCCCAGCAGGCCGATACTTGCGGAATATTTGCTGAAGGGTCGAGGGTGGAGTCCGGCCGAACCCAAGTAAGCAGCTAGTTCATACGGGACCGAGGTCGCCCCCTTCACTTCCATGACCGCCTGGTCGCGGGGCAGGACGGCCAGGTCGCAGCCGTCGTCGTCGACCGACGGGGTCAGCCGGTCGAAGCGCGCGACGATGCGTCGGTCGAAGGTCACGCGGAGCTGTTCGACACCCGCTTCGTCGCAGTAGCGGTAGGCGGCCCGGTCGTAGCGGATCACGCAGGCCGGCGCATAGCCATCCTGCGCGACCAACGCGCGGATCTCGGCGAGGATGCGTTCATCGGCCGCGTCGCGGCTCGTGACGGCTTCCCCGCCGACGAGCGCAAGGGCCTCGGCGAGCGGCAGGCGCACGCGTCGCTTGGCCCCGGCTTTGCCGTCACGATGCTTCACCTCGACGAACGTGGCGTCGGGGATGGCGCCGTCGCGCGTTCCGTAAATGCGCACGCGGAGTTTGCGACGTGCGGGCACGCCGCGCCAGGCCTCCCAGTGGCAGCGGCGGTCCGGCGTGTCGCAGTAGAGGCTCACCACCGGATAGCGTCCGTCCGCGCTGCCGGCGGTGTCGGGGAGCAACCGGTCGGCGAAACGCGCGAGCAACTCGGCGCGACGCGCGTCGTCGATCAGGAACTTATGCTCGAACCGCGCGGCGATCTCCATGTCAGTTGATGCGCGCGAGCGTGAGCGAATTCCGATCGAACCAGGCCTCGCCGGCTTCGGCGCGCAGTTCGAGTACGAGCACCGGGTCCGTTTCGGCGACGGAGAATTCGACGGAGACCTGGCGCCAGCCATTGTTTCCGGCGACGGCGGGCACGCCGTTGAGTCCGGAGATCCGGAGTCGCAGCCCCCGCTCATTCTCTTCCTTGCCCGCGATGACGCCCGCCGTCTTGATCATGCCGGTGAGCCGGTAACGTCCGGGGCCGGTCGCGAACGGCAGGCGGAAGTCCCCGCCTTTCTTCAGGCCGGCCTTCACGTGGAAGCAGTTGCGTCCGTCCATGTCCTGTTCGTCTGCTTCCTTCTCATCGGCGTTCCGCTCCCAGGCGTACTTGCCGAGGTTAGCCTTGCCGCCCAGCGAGCGCAGCTGCACTGCGTCTTCCAATTGCGTGCGCACGGCGGCGAGGCGTTGCTTCACGCGCTCGGCGGCGTCTTTACCACGTTGGTCGAAGCGCTTGGCCTCCTCGGCGTCGATGGGGGTGAGCTTGGCCTTCGTGTTGGCGGCCAGTTCCAGGATGCGCTTCGGCCAGTCGACGGTCCGGAAGTTCTTCTCATAGACGGCGAAGAACTGCGTCCGGTAGCGTTCGCGCATCGCGCGATCCCCGAGCAGGGCGTTAGGCACCAGCGCGCCCGGCCGGCGGAACACATACCAGCGATTGTCGCCGAAGACCTGGTCCATGCCATGGAGCATGAAGGTGAACTTGCCGGACGTGGGGTCCTCGTAGAACCGGTAGTTGTTACGGTTGAAGGAATATCCATCCCAATGGCAGAGGATCTGCTCGAGCGCGAGGTGCCGGAAGTACGCGTCGACGTCCAGGATGCGTTCCATCCTTTGGAGGCGGAGACCCGGTACGTTTTCTTTCGTGGCGCCGATCAGCTCCGTCAGGCGGACCTTCTCCTCCGGGTCGCCTTGGTCGACCTCGATCGGCCCGTCGATCTCGTTGCAGAAGGCGCCGTCGTAAAGGTGCCCCTTGGTGTCCTTGAAGAAGTAGCCGAGGAATTCGGAATTGAAGCCCTCCTTGAGCACGTAGGTGCCGAGCTTCTTGCCGTTGAGGACGACATAGGCGTGCGTGCAGCGCGAGGCCGGCACGCCGGCGCGACGGGCCATCTCGCCGGCGATCATCTCGAGCAGCATCGTCCCGTCCTGCGCGCAGTTGTTGAGCTGGAACTTGCTGAGTCCACGGTACTCCTGGCTCTTCTTGGATTTCGCGGTGCGGAGCGAGAAGCCCGGCCGCTCATCGGTGATCTGACGGAAGCTGCCCGCGGAGCCCTTGAGCTTCACGGAACACTTCTCGAGCGTCACGCCGCCGGCTTCCTTGATCGTGAGCGTCACGAAGTCGCGCGGGTTCTGCGTGAGCTTGGTGATGTTCTCCGGCGAGATGGTCAGCTCGAGCTTCGGCACCGTGCCCGCGAAGAGCGCGTCGGGCGTCACCTTGACGACCGGGGGCTTCGGGACGATCAGCGGCGGCAGGGTCTGGGCTGAGGCCGCGGTGAGGCCGGCGAGGAGCAGGGGGATGAGCAGGCGTGATTTGTCCACGGGGGCGGGG
>JAUMEU010000081.1:0-2601 GCA_032120295.1 Opitutales bacterium
GCCACGGCCCACCTGCTTGAGGCCATTCATTACCGTTCGCTGGATCGAAACTGAAATACGCTCGCCCGCCCCCGCGAAATGCCTCCAATGGAGGCCTCCCCATGAAAACCCTGCATAAGCTCGGGCTGATCTGCCTGCTCGCCCTTCTGGCGCTCCCCCTCGGCGCCGCCGAGAAGATCCGCGTCCTCATCCTCGACGGCCGCAACAACCACGACTGGGTCCGCACGACCGAGTCCACCAAGGCCACCCTTGAGGCTACCGGTCGCTTCACCGTGACCGTCGCCACCGCGCCCGCCGGCTTCGCCAAACCCAAGCCCGGTCGCCCGAAACCCGGAGACGTCGCCGCGAAGAAGGCTTTCGACGCCGCGATGAAGGAGTGGAACGCCGAGGAAGCCGCCTTCGTCAAGGCCCATGCCGCCGAGTGGGAACAGTGGGTCCCGAAGTTCGCCGACCACCAGGTCATCGTGAACAACTACAACGGCCCGGAATGGGGCACCGCGATGAAGGACTCCTTCACCGAATTCGTCATGAACGGCGGTGGTCTCGTCAACGTGCACGCCGCGAACAACGCCTTCACCGGCTGGGACAACTTCAACGAGATGATCTGCTGCGGCTGGCGCGGCGCCACCTTTGCCAAGCGTATCGCCGTCGACGACAAGACCGGTCAGGCCGTCGCCCTCGTCGACGCCCAAGAAAAGATTCAGGATAAGGGCTTCGGTTCGGGCCATGGCCCCAAGCATGTCTTCACGCTGAAGACCCGTGACGCCGCCCACCCCGTCATGCAGGGCCTGCCCGCCGAGTGGCTCCACGCTACCGACGAACTCTATCATCGCATGCGCGGCAGCGCCGACCACATGCACGTGCTCTCGAGCTCGTTCTCCAAGCCGGAGTTCGGCGGCACCGACATGCATGAGCCGATGGTCTGGTTCGCCCCCTTCGGCAAAGGCCGCGTGGTGACCACCTCCATGGGCCACATCATGGCCGCGGACACCAGCCATGACGCTCTCCATTGCGTGGGCTTCCAGACCATCCTCGCCCGCTCCACCGAATGGGCCGCGACCGACAAGGTCACCCTGCCCGTCCCGGAAGGCTTCCCGACCCTCGATAAGACGAGCGTGATCGAGCCCGCTAAGCTCATCTGGAAGAAATAAGCCTGAGGCTGATTCGTCCGACGAAGGCCCGCGCAAGCGGGCCTTCTGCTTTTCAGGCGAAGCGACGCATCGCCACGGCCACGGTCGCGCAGATCTGTTCGGGTGTGAGCGTGATGCTGAGGTGGAGGCACTTCTCCGTGGCGAGGTTCGGACGCTCCAGCGTGGCGAGCTGACTAACGAGCAGGCCCGGCGGCATGAAGTGGCCCTTACGCGCGTCCATCCGGGCCTGCAGGAGCTCCCGACTGCCATCAAGAAAGACGAAGAAGAGATCCGGGTCGCCTGCGCGCAGACGATCGCGGTAGGCGAGTTTAAGGGCGGAGCAGGTCACGATCATCGCCTCGCCCCGGGCCTTGCCCTCCGCGAGCCGCGCAGCCATCGCGGCCAGCCAGCCGGCGCGATCTTCGTCGGTCAACGGCATGCCGGCGCTCATCTTCGCGACGTTCTCCGGCGGATGGAAGCCGTCGGCTTCGATCAGCGTGGCGCCGGTGCGCTGCGCATAGAGCTCGGCGACGGTGCTCTTACCGCAGCCGCAGACGCCCATGAAGACGAGGTTCGGAGGCGCCATCGGCGTTCAGAGGTTGATCGTGCGGCCTTCGCGGAACGACTGATCCGCCGCGGCGACGATGCGCATCGAGTTCACGGCGTCGTCCATATGCGCGGTGAGGTCGAGGTCCTCGCGGATGGCTTTCTCGAAATAGACCTGCTCGCGTTCGCAGAGACCATCATGGCCGGGATCGGCCTCGGTCGGGACGATTTCGTCGGGCTTGGTGAACTTACCATCGGGACCGAGCTGCGAAGAGTGCACCTTGAGCGCCTGCGCGGCGGAGTGGGAATCGACGTCGGCGGAGTTGCCGGCCTGCGAGGCCTTGCCGGCGACGATCGAGACGCAGCCCTTCGGCCCGATCACATCCTTCACGAAGAAGGCCTCCTCGGACATCATCGGACCCCAGCCGGCTTCATACCAGCCGACGGAGCCGTCGGCGAAGGTCACCTGGAGGTGGCCGTAATTGATCTGACCGGCGGGCATGTCCTCCGTGAGGCGGGCGCCGATGCCGGAGACGCGGACCGGGCGGCTGCCGGTCATGAGGCACATCACGTCGACGTAGTGGACGCCGCAGTCGACGACGGGGCTGCAGGTCTGCAGCAGCGACTTATGAGTCTTCCACATGTCGCCATAGCTCTGCTGATTCAGGTTCATGCGCATGACCAGCGGCTTGCCGAGCGTCTGCACGGTCTGGATGAACTGCGTCCAAGCCGGGTGATGGCGGAGGATATAACCGATCACTACCTTGCGCTTCACGGCCTTGGCCTTGGCGACGATCTGCTCGGCCTCGGCGACGGTGACCGCGAGCGGCTTCTCGACGAAGACGTGGCAGCCGGCCTCGAGCGCCGCGATTGCGTATTCAGCGTGCGTGTCGGGGTAACTCGAAATCGAGACCGCGTCGGGCTT
>JAUMEU010000082.1:0-4234 GCA_032120295.1 Opitutales bacterium
CTTCAGGTCCTTGACGGTGCCGCGCTTCTTGAGCAGTTCCACGCGCTCGAAGCGCTTGAGGACGTTACGCTTCGCTCCGGAGGAGGCGCTGGACTTGAAACTGTTGTGCTGGGTCATGGCCGTAAGGTGGGTGGAAGTTTGGAGAAAAGGGGTGGATGGGGCGGGGGCAAGGGGAAAAGCGGTCAAAATACCGACTTTGCCCCTTTCTCCGCCGGTTTCGCCCCTCAGGCCTGCTTCAGGATGCCCTTCACCACGTGCCCCTCGACGTCGGTCAGGCGGAACTGGCGGCCTTGGTAGCGGAAGAGCAACCCCTCGTGATTTATCCCGAAGAGGTGCATCAGGGTGGCCTGCATGTCGTGTACGTGGACCCGGTCTTTGGTGATGTTCCAGCCGAAGTCGTCGGTCGCGCCATGGACGTGGCCGCCCTTCACGCCGCCCCCGGCGAGCCACCAAGAGTAAGCCCGGCCGAAGTGGTCGCGTCCCTTGAAGCCTTGGCCTTGCTGGTTCTGACCGAACGGGGTCCGGCCGAATTCGCCGCCCCAGACGACGAGCGTGTCGTCGAGCAGGCCGCGCTGCTTGAGGTCCTTGACGAGCGCCGCGCTGGCTTGGTCGGTGTCCAGGCACTGCTGCGCCAGCTGGCCGGTGGTAAGATTATTATGCTGATCCCAGCCGGCGTGCATGAGCTGCGTGAAGCGCACGCCGCGTTCGGCCAGACGACGGGCGATGAGGCAGTTGTTGGCGAATGAACCCGGCTTGAGGACGTCGGGGCCATACATCTCGAGCACCGACTTCGGCTCGTTCCTGAAGTCGAGCAGGTCGGGCACGGAGGCCTGCATGCGGAAGGCCATCTCGTATTGGGAGATGCGCGTATCGATCGCCGGGTCGCCGACCTCGCCGAAGTGCGCGCGGTTGAGGGACTGCATGTCGTCGAGCATCGTGCGGCGCGCGTCGCGGCTGACGCCGGCGGGATTATTGACGTAAGGGACCGGATCGCCGACGCCACGGAAGCGCACGCCCTGGTGCTTGCCGGGCAGGAAGCCGTTGGACCAGTAGTGCTCGAAGAAGAGCTGGCCGCAGGTCTTGGCGGCGTCCGAGGACGTCATCACGACGTAGGCCGGCAGGTCCTCGTTCATCGAACCGAGGCCGTAGGAGAGCCAGGCGCCCATCGAAGGACGGCCGGGGATCTGCGAGCCCGTCATGAAGAACGTCACGCCGGGCGCGTGGTTCACGGCCTCGGTGTTCATCGACCGCACGACGCAGAGTTCGTCGGCGATGGCGCCGGTGTAAGGCAGCATCTCGCTCATCTCGATGCCGCTGGAGCCCCACTTCTTGAAGGGCTTGATGGCGGGCACGCACGGGAACTTCGCGTAGCCGCTCGACATCGTGGAGAGGCGGGTGTCGCCGCGCACGCTGGCAGGGATGTCTTCGCCGGCCATCTTGGCGAGGAGAGGCTTATGGTCGAAGAGGTCGACGTGCGAGGGGCCGCCGCCTTGCCAGAGGCAGATCATGCGCTTGGCCTTGGGCGCGAAGTGCGGGAGGCCGGGCAGGGCGCCGACCGGATTCGGCGCGGCCTTGAGGTCGCGTGAGAGGAGCGAAGCGAGGGCGACCGAGCCGATGCCCTGGACGCCGGCGCTGAGGAAGCTGCGGCGCGTCAGGCGCTCGCGCCATTCGGAGGGAGAGAGTTCGAAGTCCATGAGGGTTCAGTCGCGGGTGACGGCGGCGTCGAGGTTGTAGAGGGCGAGGCAGGTGGCGGTGAGCGCGGCGTGTTCGGCGGCGGGAATCGTCGCGTCGCGCTTGCTCTCACCGATCGCGAGGAGAGCGTCCGCGGCCTTGGCGTCGGCCGCGTAGACCGCACGCTGGTTGGCGAGCATCTTGGCGAGCAAGGCGGGCTCCGGGCCGGCGGGCGCGCGGCCGAGCACGAGGGCGAAGGCGCGCGCGAGGCGGGCTTCGTCGGTCGACTGCTCCTTCGTCACGCGCTGGGCGAGCACGCGGGCGGCTTCGACCCACGTCGGATCATTGAGCATCGTGAGCGCATGCAGGGGCGAGGACGTGACCGCCGTGCGCACGCGGCAGGTCTGGCGCGCGGAGGCGTCGAACATATTCACCGGGGCGATGGTGCGGCGCCAGAAGGTGTAGAGCGAACGGCGGTAGAGGTCGGCGCCCTTGGACTGCGGGTAGCTGAAGTCTCGTTCCTTGGTGATCGCGAGGCTCTCCCAGGGGCTGTCGGGCAGGTAAGGATAGACCGGCACGCCGCCGACCTGCGGGCTGAGCAGGCCGCTGGAGCTCAGGGCGACGTCGCGGAGGATCAGCGACGGCAGGCGGAGGCGCGGGGCGTGGGCGAGGAGTTTGTTCTCGGGGTCTTTCTGCAGGTGGACCTTGGTGACGACGCTCGACTGGCGGTAGGTCATGCTGGTGACGATGAGTTTCTGGAGGGCCTTGGTCTTCCAGCCGGATTCGCGGAATTCGACGGACAGCCAGTCGAGCAATTCCTGGTGCGTGGGGCGGTCGCTCTGCACGCCGAGATCCTCGGAGGTGCGCACGATGCCGAAGCCGAAGAAATGCTGCCACTGGCGGTTCACCTGCACGCGGGCGGTGAGCGGGTGCTCGGGGCGGAAGAGCCACCGGGCCAGGCCGAGGCGGTTCTTCGGGGCGTCCTTCGGCAGCGGAGGCAGGAAGCCCGGCGCGTCGAAGGCGACCTTGTCCTTCTTCGAGAGATAGGCGCCGCGATCGAGGATGTTCGTCTCGCGCGGTTGGTCGTCGGACATCACCATCACGCGCGGCAGGATGTCGCCACGGTAGCCGTCGAGGAGCATCTTGGCGCGATCGAGCTGCTTCAGCGCGGCGATCTTCTTCCGGTCCTCGGGGAAGACGTTCTTGTTGTAGTGATCCCGGAGCTTCTTCGTCTCGGCGGCGACGCGTTTCTTGTCCGGCGCGAGCAGGGCCTCGAGTTCCTTGGGGAGCATGCCCTTGTCCTTGGCCGGCTTGGCGAGCCAGGCTTCGAAGGCCTTGGTCTGGTGCGCGGCGAAATCCTTGTTCAGCTTATCGAAGTCGGCCTGCAGGCGGGCGAGTTCCGCGGCTTGTTCGGGGGAGGGCGCTTCGACGACGGTGGCGTCGAGGCGGAAGCGGCTGCGGCCGCCGGTCTGCGTGGCGCCGCCGCCCGGACGTCCGCTTTCCTTCACGTGGTTGAAAGCATCGAGCCACTGGTAGTAGTCCTTCTGCGTGATGGGGTCGTATTTGTGGTCGTGGCACTGCGCGCAGGCGACCGTGAGGCCGAGCCAGGTGGTGGTGGTGCTCTCGACGCGGTCGAAGAGGCTGTTGAAGCGCTGCTCTTCGGCGATGTTGCCGCCTTCGCCGTTGAGGAGGTGGTTGCGGTTGAAGGCCGTGGCGATCTTCTGGTCGAGGGTCGCGTCCGGGAGCAGGTCGCCCGCGAGCATCTCGGTGCTGAGCTGGTCGAACGGCTTGTCGGCGTTGAGGTTCTTCACCAACCAGTCGCGCCAGATCCACTGGAAGGTGTCGCCGTCCTGCTGGAAGCCGTTGCTGTCCGCATAGCGCGACGCGTCGAGCCAGGGTAGGGCCATGCGTTCGCCGTAGTGCGGGGAGGCCATCAGGCGGTCGACCTGCTTCTCGTAGGCGTCCGGGGAATTGTCGGCGAGGAAGGCGGCCGTCTCATCCGGCGTAGGCGGCAGGCCGATGAGGTCGAGCGAGAGGCGACGTAGCAGTGTGGCCTTGGGGGCTTCGGGCGAAAGGGTCAGGCCGGCCTTGGTCAACTTCTCGACCACGAAGGCGTCGACGGGGTTCTTCTCGCCGTTGGCGGGCAGGGCGGGGCGCACGGGTGTCACGTAGGCCCAGTGCTCCTTATACTCGGCGCCTTCGGCGATCCAGCGGCGGAGGATTTCCTTCTGGGCAGGGGTGATCGTGCGGTGCGAATCCGGCGGCGGCATCACCTCGTCGGAGTCGGTCGAGACGAGACGTTTGAAGAGCTCGCTCGCGTCGGCGTCGCCGGGCACGAAGGCTTTTTTCTCCAGCGCGGCTTCGCGGACGTCGAGGCGCAGCTTGGCCTTGCGCTTGTTGCCGTCGGGGCCGTGGCAGTAGAAGCAGTTCTCGGACAGGATCGGGCGGACGTCCTCGTTGTAGTCGACCTTCGCGCCGAAGGCGGGCAGGGCGGCGAGGAGCGCGGCGAGGATGGGGCTGAGCCGGGGCATGGGGAGATTTTAACAGGTGAAGGCCGACCATG
>JAUMEU010000083.1:0-10023 GCA_032120295.1 Opitutales bacterium
ATCGCTAAATACTGACCCTGCACGGCCTTAACCTTGAGCTTCAACGGTTCGACCTGCGGGGTGAGTTCGGCGTAAGACTTGGCGATCTCCTCGAGATTCTTGTCGCGCTGCGGGATATCCTTCTGGGCGGCGGCGAGCGCCTTCTCAGCGTTAGCCTTCTCGCTCTTGGTCAGTTCAAGGGTCTTGGCGGCGGCATCCACGAGAAGTCGCTTCGCTTCGACGGGCTTGCCGGCTTCGGTCAGCTGGGCGCGGACGGCGACGAGCGCCTTCTCGAGCACCGACAGGCCTTCCTTGGCTTTCTGCAGGGAAGCCTGGAGGGCGGGCAGCTTGGCGGCGTAATCCTTCTCCGCGGCGACACCGGGGGCGGCGAGTTTTTCGCGTTCGATAAGGTGCTTGGAGCGCTCTTTCGTGACGGCGACCACTTCGGCCTGGGCCGGCACCACGGCCTTCTCGGCGGCGGCCACCCCGACGGCGGCTTTCTCCACGACCTGATTAGCCGCGGCGACGTTCGCTTCGGCGTGGGCGGCGGCGGCGACCTTGGCGGCCTCGGTCTTACGGACCTTAGCAAGGGCGGCGCGGGCCTCGGCCACCGCCTGCTCGGTCTGCTTCTTCCGGGAGAAGTAACTGAAGGAGAAGACGGCGCTGAAAGTGCGGGCCTCACCGTAGGCTTTTTCGGCGGTGGTGAGCTGGCCTGCGGAGGCCTTACTGGCTTCGGCGGCTTTCTCGACTTCGGCGGAAGCGGCGCGCAAGGCGGCCTTGGCGGCGACCACGCCCTCCTGGGCCTTGGCGTGCAGGACTTGGGCGGCGGCGACGGCCTTCTTCAGTTCATCAACCTTGGCGGTCAGTTCAGTGATACGGGCCCGAAGGGGGGTAGTGAATTTATCGCGATAGGCGCCCGCGGCGGCGGTGGCGACCGCCACGATCGCATCGCGATCCTGGCCCAGACGCACGATGGCCTCGGACTGAGCGTCGATGAGCTTCTGCTGCGCCTCGATCTTACCCATGGCTTCGGCTTCGCTGACCCGGAGCGGCGTAAGGGTCTTGTCCAACGCGACGAACTCCGCCTTGAGGGCGTCGAGCTCCGTCTGGAGCTTCGGCAGCTGGGCCTCGTTCTGGGCGATGGTCTTCTTCGAGGATTCGATGCGCGCGGCGGCGGCGACCTTGGCGGCTTCGTTCTCCGCCTTGGCGGCGACGAGGTCAGCGATGTCCTGCTCGAGCTTGGCGAGCTTGTCCTGTTCGGTGAGCACGCCGACGTTGAACTGGGCGGCCTTGAGAGCGACCAGACGTTCGCGGTGTGCGGCGGTCTCGGCGACGAGGTTGCGGACGTTGGCCTGGGCGGCGGTCAGGTCGGCCTTGGCCTTGGCCAGCGCGGCCTCGGCGGCACGGAACGAATCGGCGACGGGACGGACCTTGGCGGCTTCCTGCGTGAAATAGGCGATCGCCTTGCGCTGGTCGGCGACGGCCTTGACCGCCTTGTCCTTCTCGGCGGACGTCTTGGCCTTGGAGGCCATGCCCTGCCAATAGACCAAGCCCTTCTTCTGCTCGGCAAGCTTGGCCTCGTGCTCCGCCAACTTCTTCGCGGCGGGTTCGCCCTCGGCCTTCGCCTTGGCCAACGCGGCTTCAGCGGCCGGAATCCGGGCTTCGGCGGCCTTGGCGGCGGCTTCGGCGGGGGCGAGCGCGGGCGTCAGTTCGGCCAGGCGCTTTTCGGACGCGGCTAGGCGGTCGGCCAGCTTGGGCGGGTTGCTGGAAACTTGGGTGATCTCCCGGCCCGTCTCAGTTTCGAAAAAGCGGATTTCGCCCAGCCAGTTGCTGGTGACGAATTTCTTGGAGTCATAGAGCGCGACCACCTTCGCGACTTGGTCCGCCTGCTTGACGCCTTGGGCGTGGGCCTGACGGCCGCCTTCGATCGTCCAGAGCGCAGTCGTGCCATCCGCGCCAGCGGTCAGCACCTTGCCATCCGGAGTGAAGGCCACCGACTGGACGTTGCCGCCGTGGGCCGTCCAGCTGCCAATGCGCTTACCTGTCTTCATCTCCCAAGTCATCACGGTTCCGTCCGCCGCCGCGCTGGCTAAGATATTGGAATCCGCCCGCCAGGCGAGGTCGGTGACGCTGCCCTTGTGCTGACCGAGGGGATAGAACTCACCGCCGTTATCGGCTTCCCAGACGAAGACGTTGCCATTGCGGTCGGAAGTCGCGAGCAGGATGCCATCCGGGCTGAAGTCGGCACCCGTGATCCACTCGGTGTGCTTGGCGATGACGTACAACTCTTCGCCCGTGGCGACGTCGTAGCACTTCACCTTCTTGGTGTTGGTGCCGATGACGACCTTGCGGTGGTCCGGGGTGATGTCGGCCGACATGACTTGGTCGAATTCCTTCCCTACTTCCGTGACCCGCTGGCCGGTCTTGACGTCCCAGATCACGGCATGCCCCAATTTACCCCCGCGGCCGCCTCCCATGATCAGCAACGACCCGTTGGCGCTGAACTTGAGCGAACGGGCATGGCCTTCGGTGTAAGGCAGGATCCCGGCCAACTCATGCTTGTCGGTGTCGTAAAGGAGTATCTGCTTCTGACCCGCGACGGCGAGGAGCGAGGTCCACGGGCTGGCCGCCATGGCCACCACGGCGGACGTGCGCGGCGTCACGATGACGGGCTCGAGGAGGACGTTCTCCGGACGGGCCACGGGCCCGGCGGGCTTGCCGGCGCCGCCGGCGAAAGTGAGGTCCACCTTGGGTTTGTTGGAAGCCTTGGCCACGCTGCCCTTGGCCTGGAGCAGGCCGCCGGCGATCCACTTGGAGAGGAGCGTCAGGTCCTTGGCGTCGAGCGGCGCGCCTTCCGGCGGCATGAAAGGTTCTTCCTTCTTGGCGCTGCAGGTCCAGAGACGGCTGCCTTGAGGATTGCCGGCATCGACGACCGCGCCGCCGCTGCCGCCGTTCATCAGGCCGGCGTAGCTGGTCAGTTCGAGGCCACCCTTCTTCTTGTCCGGGTTATGGCAGGAGAAGCACTTGTTCTCGAGCAGCGGACGGATGTGGTCGTCGTAGGTCAGTTTCTCGTTCTCCTGCGCGGGAGAAGCGACGGCGACCAGCCCGGCGGCCAGGATGAGGCAGCGGCGGGTGAGCCAGCGGAACGACGAAGGGGCGGCGGCCATACGGACGGCGGAGATCAGTGGTTGAAGTAGAATTCCTTCGAATTCATCAGCGCCCAGAAGGCGTCCTCGAGGACGATCTGGCGATTGGCCGGGTCGGCGGCGATGGCCGCCCCGATCGACTTCTTCTCCGCGGCAGCAGGGGCGCGTCCGAAGACGCGGAGGAAGAGCTCGGACACGATCTCGTCGTCCTTCTTGCCGGCGGCGATCATCTTCTCGACGACCTGGCCGCGACGGATGCGCTCGTTGACGGCGTCGCCGTTCATGAGGTGGAGAGCCTGCGAGAGGTTCGGGTCGGTCTTCACCTCGGTCGAGGCGACGGACTCGCGCTTGGAGCGGCCGAAGGTCGTCAGGAAGTAGTTCGAGACGGCGCCGTCGGCGATCTGCACGGCGCGGGCGCCGAGCGGGAGGCCTTGGAACTTATTCGGGGTCTCGGTGATCTGGGAGATGGCGTCGAGGAGCACTTCGGCGCGGACACGGCGGACCTGCGCGCGGGCGAAGTTCAGCTTGTCGTCGGCGTTGGAGGCGTTGGTCTTCGAGCTACGCTGGTAGGCTGCCGAGGCGGTGATGTCGCGCACCAGGCGGCGGACGTCGTAGTTATATTCCGTCAGCTTCGCGGCGAGTTCGTCGAGCAGCTCGGGATTGGAAGGCGGGTTGGAGACGCGGACGTCGTCGACGGGATCGACCACGCCGACGCCGAGGAAGTGCGCCCAGACGATATTGGCGACATTACGGGCGAAGAAGGGGTTGCGGGGCGAAGCCATCCATTCGGCCATCACGCGGCGACGGTCGTCGCCCGGCTTGAGGTCCGGCTCCTCGCCGCCGAGGAACTTCGGCTTCACGTTCTTCTTCGTGAGGAAGTGCTGGGATTCGCCCCCCTTGCTGTTGAAGATGATGACCTCCTGGGGATCGTCGGTGTTCTTGCGGCCGATCTGGGCGAAGAACGCGTTGAAGCCGTAGTAGTCGTCCATCGTCCAGCGATCGAACGGGTGGTTATGGCATTGCGCGCACTGGATGCGCATGCCCATGAACACCTGCGCGACGTTCTCGCTGAGCTTCAATCGGTCGAGCTCGCTCTGGTAGTAGTTGACGGCCGGCTTGGAGACGGTGCCGCCGCTGGCCGAGAGCAGGTCGACGACGATCTGGTTGATCGGCCGGTTCTTGCCGATCTCGTCGGCCAGCCAGTTGTAGTAAAGCAGCGCGTTCTTGTAGAAAGGCGGCGCATTGTTGCCCTGATTGATGCCTGAGCGGATCTGGAGGAGCTCGGCCCACTTCATGACCCAGAGCTCGGTGAACTCCTTGCGCTGCAGGAGGCCTTCGACGAGCTGCTTGCGCTTGTCGGGACGCTTGTCCGCGAGGAAGGCGGTCAGCTCGGCGGGCTTCGGGTAGAGGCCGACCACGTCGATGTAGACACGACGGATGAACTCCTCGTCGGTGCAGGTCTCGGAGGGCACGATGCGCAAGCGGTGCAGGCGTTCGTTCACGGCCTTGTCCACGTAGTTGACCTCCAAGGCGCGCGGGCGCTCGTAGACCAGCCCCTTCGGAATCACCACCGCTTGGGCGGTCACGCTGAAGACGTCAAAACGGGCGAGCATGAAGGCCGCACCGCGGTCACCGGAGCGAACCAAGCCGGCCTTGTCGATCTTGGCGACGGGGTCGTTGTTCGACATGAACAGCGCGAGCTGAGTGACATCGCGGTCGGTACCGTCGGAGTAACGGGCCCGCACGGTGATCTGCTGGGTGGCGTCCTTGCCTTCGAGGACGATCTGCTTGGGGAAGACTTCGATGCCCGTGACCTTGGCGATGCCGGGGGCGTCGTCCTTGGCGCCGTTGGTGATCCACTCCAAGATGGTCTGGTTGTAGACGGAGTTGGCTTCGTAAAGCTGGTTACCCGAATGCGGGACGGCACCCGTGGCTTTCTCGACCAGCGTGCTCTCTTCCGGAATGGCGAGGTTGATGCGCCGGCCGATGAGCTCACGGGTCAGGCGGATATAATCGCCATCGGGATCCATGCCGAAAAGGGAGAGGCGGAAACCATCCTTACCGCGGGCGGCGCCGTGGCAGCCGCCGCTGTTGCAGTTGGCCCGCAGGAAGACCGGCATGACGTCCTGGCGGAACGAGACCGCGCGGTCCTTGTGGCCTTCCTTGACCGCGACGGGGATACGCACGGTGCGGCCGCCGAGCGAGGCGACGACCTCGGTCTGGCCCGCGTCAGCGACGGCGTGCACCGAATAACCGTCGAACTTCGCGACCTTGGCGTCGGCGATCTTCAGGTCCGCAAAGGCGGTGACGTCGCGGGTGGTGGCGTCCTTGAAAGTGGCGAAGACGACGATCCGGTGGAAATCGCGCTTGGTCTCCAGGCTCACCGCTTCAGGGAAGATCTCGAGCTTCTCGAGGGTCGTCAGTTTCTGGGCGAGCTCGGCCTTGGCTTCTTCTTGGCCTTTGTCTTTCGCCGCAAGCGTGACGCCGGCAGGCCAGACGGCGCCTTCGGCCACCCAGCGACGGATGACATCGATCTCAGCCGCGGGCAGGGGGCCGCCCTTGGGGGGCATCAAATCATCGTGATCCTTCGGGAGGGTCAGTCGCTTGACGAGTTCGCTCTTTTCCGCGTCCACGCCGATGAGCGCGGCGCCGCTCTCCCCCGCCTTCAGGAAAGTCTCCCGGGTGGTCATGAGCAACTTGCCCTTGGTCTTGGCCGGGTTGTGGCACTCGACGCACTTACCCTCGAAGATCGCGCGGACCTCATCGAAGGCGACGGGCGCGGCCACCAGTTGCGTCGCCCAAGCGGCGGCGAAGAGCGAGAAGGCGGGGAGACGGAAGGAAAGCATGGGAGCGGTTTAGTTCTTAGGGGCTTCGTTCTTCAGGCGGAGCTGTTCGAGCCGAGAGAGGACGACGGGCGCCGGCGCCGCGACGGGCGCCGCGGGTTTGGCCGCGGCGGGGGCGGCGACTTTGGCCACCGGCGCGGGCGCGGCCTTACGCGGGGCGTCGAGACGCAAAATGGAGCCTAGGGCGATGCGATGGGTGGCAAAGCCTTGGCCGGTCGGGATATCGATTTGGACGAACATGTTGGCCGTCTTACCGACGCGCGATTTTTCGTCGGTCTCAATCGTGAACCGGAGTTCCTTGGTGTCCTTGGTGACCTTGATCGGCGCGATGCGGATCGTGTCCGGGGTGCCCACGAGCTGGGCGATGGCCTCGCCCTCGAACGGACGCTGGACCTCGAAGGCGGTCGCCATGAAGCCCGGTGTGCCGATTTCCATCGCCGTGAGCGGAATCGCGTTGGCGGCGACGTAAGGCGCTTCGGTCGTGAGCACGGCGAACGGCGAGGCGTTATACACATTGCCCTTGCCGGCGTTGGCTTCGCCTTGGACCACGAACTTCCACGGCTTGGTGTCGACGTTGGCGTTGGCGCTGAGCTGGAAGACGCACTCGGTGGCCTCGGCGGCGATGGTCTGCTCGCCGAGCGAGGAGACGCCGGGCGGGGTCCAGCACATGAAGACGCGGATGGGGCCCTTGAAGCCTTCCTTGCGCTTGGCGATGACCTTGAGGTTGAAGATGCCATTGCGCACGAGCGGGGTAGTGGGCGGCTGGATCTCGAGGGAGTAAGGCGCCTCGTCGACCACGGCGACGGGGAGCTGGTCCTCGATGCCTTGGTAGTAGATGACGTTGCCGATGCGGACGATGTCGTAGGTGCGGCGCATCTGGCCGACGATCTTGTTGGCCGGATCCTTCGGCAGGAGCAGCGGGGTCACGATGGCGCCGCCATGAGGGGCGTCCGCGGCGGCTTCCAGCACGAGCGGCACGCCGGGGAGGCTGCCGGGCGCTTCGTCTTCGAGCAGCTTGACGCCGGCGGGCAGCCCCTTGAGCTCGAAGCGGTAGTCGCCGCCGACGCCGTTACGGGTGAAGTTCTGGAGCAGCACCATGCGGCCGCCCTTGGGCACGGCCATGAACTGGCGGTAGCTCGTGTCGTTGACGGTGTAGTCCGGCGAGGCGAAGGTCAGGCTCGGCTGCGAGGCGACCATCTCGATGCGGTAGACGAAGTTGGCGCCGCCGCGTTCGAGGTGATCGGCGACGCGCACGGAGTAGACGCCGTCGACCGAAGCGGTGAACTTGAAGCGGGAGTCGAGGCGACGCATGCCACCGCCGTCATCGTTGCCGATGATGGCCGCGCCCTTGGGCGTGTAGACGTTGACGACGGGGTCGAGGGGCGAACCCAGGATCTGGGCGAGGGCGCGGCATTCGAAGACCTGGCCCTTCTTCAGCGGCACGCGGAAGAAGTCCACGTCGCCAGGCTTCTCGATGATGCCGTTGAGCGCGTAGGCCGAAGCTTCGACGGCGAGGGTGCCCTGCTCGGCCGTGTCATTAGGCTCAGCTTCGAGGGTGTTATCGACGGACGAGAGGCGGAAGAGGTTGCCGGAGGGCGCGGGCGGCTGCGACTTCGGGTAGAGCACGAACTCGGGATCGTCCTCGGCGGGCAGCGTCACTTCTTCAGGGAAGGAATCACGCGGTTCGAGGAAGCGCACGGTGAGCTTGGAGCCGAGCTTGCCGCCGGCGGGATAGATGGCGTCCGGACGACGGAAGTCGCCGACGTGCAGGCGGTAGAAGGAATTGGCCGAGCCGCGGTAGGAGGACTCGCGCACCATCACGTAATAGTCGCCGTCGTATTCGGCGGTGAAGGAGCAGTAGCCGTCCTGGCGGTGCAGGATGGTATCGTCGGAGGCGGCCTTCTCGAAACGGTCCTTGTCGAGGATCGCGACGTACGGATCCATCGCGCCCTGCGGGATGGTGGCCAGGCGCAGGCCGTCGACCTGGACGCCGATGCGCTGCCCCTTCCTGACGCTCAGCTTGTAGTAGTCGACGTCCTCGGCGAGCACGACGCCTTCGACGGTCTGGTTGAGGGCGATGACCTGGGCGCCGGCGAACTCGCTATTGGGCTCCTTCTCCTCGACGTTCGGGTAGGGGCTCGCGAAGAACTGGCGCATGTGCGAGATGCCGGACTTCGTGCGGACGCGCATGACGTGATTCCCCGCGCGCACGGATTTATCGATCGAGAGGGTCAGCTCGACCTTGTTCGCGGCCCGGCTCTCGACGCTCTTCACCTTGAAGCCGGGCGTGTAGAACAAGAGGTCTTCGAAGTCGTCGAGTTGGGCGCCGGTGATCGTCAATTTGACCTCGGCGCCGATCTGGCCGCCGTGCGGCTTCAGCGTGGTCATGCTGGGATAGGCCGCCCACGCGGCGAGCGGAGCGAGCAGGAGCGCGGCAAGGAGGCGAATCTTCATAAAAGCGATAAAGCGGGGCGCAGCCCGCCCGCCGCACCGAAAGGTGGGCGGATGGGAATTAAGCGCAAGGTCAGGCCAGCCAATCGGTCATCACGCGACCGCCGTTGACGATATCGATCGGGCGTCCGCCGTCGGACATGATGCGCTTCTCGGAATTGATGCCGAGGACGCGGTACATGGTCTTGGCGAGGTCTTCCGGGCCGACCGCGTCGCGGTCAGGCTCACCCCCGAGGGCGTCGGACGCGCCGTGGATGTAACCTTCCTTCATGCCGCCGCCGGCCATGGCGACCGAGAAGACGCGCGGCCAGTGGTCGCGGCCGTTGGTACCGTTGATCTTCGGGGTGCGTCCGAACTCGGAACTGACGAGGACGAGCGTGCGCTTGAGCATGCCGCGGTCCTGCAGGTCGGTGATGAGACGGGCGAAAGCCTGGTCGAAACTCGGGGCCTGGCCGTCGAAGGCGCCCTTGATGTTCGAGTGGTGATCCCAGCCACCGAAGGTGACGGAGACCATGCGGACGCCGGCCTCGACGAGGCGACGGGCGAGGAGGAAGCGCTGGCCGGCGGTGTTACGGCCGTATTCGTCGCGCAGCTTGTCGGACTCCTTGGAGAGGTCGAAGGCCTCGCGGGCCTTGGCGCTGCTGACGAGGCCGTAGGCGGCCTGCTGGAAGCTGTCCATGGCGCCGATGGCGTCGGACTTTTCGGTGGCGCGGAAATGCTCGTCGACGGCGGCCAGCATGTTGCGGCGGCGGTCGAAGCGCTTCGTGGTGACATCCTTCGGGGCGAGGAGGTCGCGGACGGCGAAGCCCTTGTCGGCCGGATCGCTGCCGAGCGCGAACGGACCAAAGGCGCTGCTCATGTAGCCGGTGCCCTGCTCGGGGATGCTCTGGCTCGGGACGACGACGTAGGGAGGCAGGTTATTACGCGAGCCCTGCTCGTGCGAGATGACCGAACCGTAGCTCGGGAACTTGATGGCCGGGCTCGGACGGTAGCCGGTGAACATGTTGTGCGTGCCGCGCTCGTGGGCCGCCTCGCCGTGCGTCATCGAACGGACGACGGTGAGCTTGTTCATGATCTTCGCGATGTTGACGAACTTCTCGCCGACATATTCGCCGGGGATCGAGGTCTTGATCGGCGTGTACGGTCCGCGGTAGTCCGGCGAAGCGAAAGGCTTCGGATCCCAGGACTCGTGCTGAGCCATGCCGCCGGGCAGGTAGATGTGGATGACGGAGTCCGCCATCGCGTTGAAAGACTCGACGCCGGGGATCTCCGCGCCCTTGAGTCGGAGCATGTTCGGGAGGCTCAGGCCGAGCGTGCCGATCATGCCGATATGCATGAAGTCGCGGCGACTGAGCGCGGAGAGAACGTCGGGGTGATTTCCTTCGCAGTTACGGTGGAGTTTCATGGTGCAGTCGGGGTTGGCTTTAAGACAGTAAGATGACCATCAGGTTGCGAATAAATATGAAGATTTCGCCTGTATACGCCGACCCTCCTGCAATTGATTGATTAAAGTCAATAAACCATTTAAATGAGCGATTAAAACTATTAAGTCCTGAAAATCAGCTCTCTGGAGGGCTCTCTGCCGTGTCCCGCCAGAATCACCC
>JAUMEU010000084.1:0-1912 GCA_032120295.1 Opitutales bacterium
TTCCCGGGTCGTCGGCGGCGACGATGCGTCCGCAGGCGAGCAGGGCGAGGGCGAGGCTCAGGCGGCTCATGCGAGGACCGGCTTGATCACGTGGCCGTGGACGTCGGTGAAGCGGCGGTTCACGCCGTTGTGGTAATAGGTGAGCTTCTCGTGATCGAGGCCGAGGAGATGCAGCACCGTAGCGTAGAAATCGTAGCAGGTCGCGACGTCGGTGACGCTGCGGCGGCCGAAGTCGTCGGTCGCGCCGTAGGAGACGCCGCCCTTCACGCCGGCACCCATCAGCCAGGCCGTGTAGGCGTCAGGGTTATGGTCGCGCCCGGTCGTGCCGACCTGGTGGGTGGGCATGCGGCCGAACTCCGTGCACCAGATGATGAGCACGTCGTCGAGCATGCCGCGCTGCTTCAGGTCCGCGAGCAGGGCGGCGGTAGGCTGGTCGAAGACCGGACAGTGGCGGTCATAGTCGGCCTTCAGCGTGCGGTGGGCGTCCCAGTTGAGCAGTCCGTCGACCCCGCTGGCGCGGGAGGCGCAGTAGAGGCTGACGTAGCGCACGCCCTGTTCGAGGAAGCGACGGGTCAGCAGACAGTTCTTGGCGTAGGCCGCTTTGAGCGGGTTGGCGTCCTTCGTGCCATAGAGCGCGTGGACGTGATCCGGCTCGCGGGACAAGTCGCTGACCTCCGGAGCGGCCAACTGCATCTTCGCGGCGAGTTCGTAGGCCGCGATGCGGGCGCGGAGCTCGTCGTTGCCAGCGTGGGCCTCGGCGTGTTCGAGGTTCGTAGCGCGGAGGAATTCGCGGGTGGCTTCGTCTTCGGCCGAAGAGATGCCGGCCGGGCGGTCGAGGTTACGCAGCGCCTGCTGGGCGGCCATGCTCACTCCTTGATGGCGAGCGGGGAGGAAGCCGTTGCCCCAGTTGGCCTTGCCGTTCGGCGGTTCGCCGCGGACATCCTGGACTGACACGTAGGTCGGCAGATTCTGGTTGAGCGAGCCGAGCGCATGGCTGATCCACGCGCCGCCGCTCGGGTAGCCTTCGCGGGTGAAGCAGGTGTTCATCGCCACGCAGCCCGGGCCGTGGGTATTGCTACGCGACGTCATCGAGTGGATGAACGCGATGTCGTCGACGTGCTTGGCCATGTGCGGCAGGTTAGAGCTGATCATCTTGCCGTTCTTGCCGGCCGGCTTGAAGGCCCAAGGGGACTTCATCAGGTTGCCGTTCTTACCTTGGAAGGTCACCTCGACCGGACCGGGCAGGGGAGTCCCGTCGTATTTCTCCAGGAGCGGCTTGTGGTCCCAGAGATCGATGTGCGAAGCCGCGCCCGGGCAGAAGATCTGGAGCACCTGCTTCGCCTTCGGGGCGAAGTGGGCGCCGGGAGGCACGGCGGCACCGAGATCGCTCATGAGCAGGCGCGATAACGCCAGCCCCGTCATGCCTGTGGTCATCTGGCCAAGGAAGCGGCGGCGGGTCAGCTCGAGGGGGTCGCTCATGGGGTTCTTCTATTCTACTCCTCTTTGGACAGACTACTACGCCCGATGTTTCACCGGGCGGCACTATCGTCTCACATAGGCCAACAGGTGCCTAGGCAAGGGGTCAGGCCGTTACCAATACGTCCTGATACCAAAGTGTCTTAAACCTATGGGTTTTAGTTTTAGTTACGCTTCGGTAACGGCCTGACCCCTTGCTCAGCGGGAACGGAAGACGTCGCTGGTCAGGCACTCGACGACCAGGCTGCGCAGGCCGAGGCCCTGCTGCTTGACCTTGTCGTGGATGCGGTCGACGGCGAATTCGTCCGCGGGCTCCATCAGGCGGCCGGTACTGTAAGCGAGGAGCGAGCGGATGAGGTGGCGGGTGAACATCTCTTCGCGTCGCTCGTGCAGGAGGTCGCGGAAGCCGGCGAAGTCCTTGTAGGTCTCGCCGGAG
>JAUMEU010000085.1:0-1596 GCA_032120295.1 Opitutales bacterium
GCGGACAGGCCACCCTGGCCGCCCTGGGCGGGACGCTGCTGCGGCGCGCCCGGTGCGGGGCGCCGTTCGGCGTTGGACGGACCGGCGAGATTCGCCGCCGGCGGCGTATGGGTCCGCTGCCGTTTGGTTTCCACCACCACCGTCTTCGTCCGCCCGTGGCTGAAGCTTTGCTTCACCACGCCGGCGCTGACAGACCCCGTGCGGGGCTTCAGCGTCATGGGCGGGCGGCCCGGGCGGTTGTCGTTCTCGTCGCTCATGCGTCTCGCTTAACTCGCGGTCGGAATATCCGGCCGCACTACCTGAATTTCCAAACTCACAAAGGGCCCGGTCGCGGTTTCCCGCGGGCCCTTCTCCTACCGCTCCTCGTGCCAGCTCTCGGGGAGAAGCGGGCGAAAACCGGCCAGACGTTCGACGTCCTGCGTCCAACTTTTGGCAGACCGTCCGCCGAGGAAGGCGGTGTGTATCACATTCTCGGCTCCCAAGGCCAAACCCAATTCGGCGGAAGTGAAAACGCCGATGACCCGAGGCTGTGGGGTCATATGCCGGGCCAGGTTGAGAATCTTCGAACGACCGTCTGCAGCGCCGTCACTGGCCTCGATCAGCCAGGCGGCCTTGCCGCTACGAACAGTCGACATGACCTTTTCAAATCCGGAAGTAAGCTCTCCCGACCGCCGTGCAAGGCCAAGGCTGTCGAGAACCCGCTTGGTCAGCAGTTTTTCGACCAGATCGGCCAGGCCTTCCGGAACCGTCAGCTTGGCCTTGGCCGAGCGGGCGAAGGCGTTTTTCTTCGCGGCGGTTTCAATGCTGGCGCGGTTGGCGGCGACCCATATGCCCCGTCCGGGCAGCTTGCGGGCGATGTCCGGCGTCACCACACCGTCGGGGCTGGCGACAAAGCGGACAAGCTTCTGCTCCGCCATCACCTCTCCCGAGACGATGTCGCGCCGTTCCCTGGCGGTTTCCGCCAGGGTCTTGCGTGCCGAAATGTCGGTCTCAGCCTGCATGGGCTGGTCGCGTTCCTTGTCGTCGACCAGCCTGGGATAGGCCGGTCAGTTGGTAGTCGAAGACGTCAGTCGCAGGGTTTGGCCGGGGACGCTCACGCGTCCCGAGCCTCGCCTTCGGCCTCGGCCAGGGCGACCTCTTCCGAAACTTCCGGCTGTTCGCCTTCGACTTCGGCTTCGGCTTCGGCGTACTCGACGCCTTCGCCGCCCTCTTCGTAGTACTCTTCTTCGTATTCCGGTTCCGGCGGGGCCTCGACCCAGCCCATCACGATGCGCGCGCGCATGATCAGGGTCTCGGCGTCTTCCGGGGTCAGGTTGAAGGCTTCCAGCGAACCGGCTTCGCGAACCCGCTCGCCGTCCTTGCTTTCGTACCAGCCGCGCAGGTCGTCGGGGACCAGGCCAGCCAGGTCTTCAACCGTCTTCACATCGCCTTCGCCAAGGGCGACGGCCATGGGCAGGGTGATGCCTTCAATTTCCAGGATGCCGTCCTCGACGCCCAGTTCGACGCGCTTGGCGTCCAGCTCGGCGGCGGCCTTGTCGAGGAATTCGCGGGCCCGGGCCTGCAGTTCCTCGGCGGTGTCCTCGTCGAAGCCTTCGA
>JAUMEU010000086.1:0-4048 GCA_032120295.1 Opitutales bacterium
GGTCTCCGCGCCGCCCTCCCGCTCCTCCTCGAGAAGGACGAAGGCCGCGTCGCCCGCATCCTGAACCTCTGGAGCGACCCGTCCGTCGAACCGATCGCCAAGGCCGACACCAAGGCCGCCTCGGGCGTCTGGCCTGGCCTCAAGTAAGCCGCCGACCATGCGTTACATCGAACCGCACGGCCACATGGTGAGCCGCACCACCGACGACTATCAGGCCATGGCTCTCGCCGGCTGCGCCGCGATCTGCGAGCCCGCCTTCTGGGCCGGCTTCGACCGCAAGTCCGCCGACGGCTTCTATGATTACTTCTGTCAGCTGACGCAGATCGAACCCAAGCGCGCCGCCAAATACGGCCTGCCGCATTACTCCTGGCTCTGCATCAATCCCAAGGAGTCCGAAGACATGGCGCTCGCCGCCGACGTCCTCGCGCTGATCCCGGAATTCCTCAAGGCCCCGACGGTGCTCGGCATCGGTGAGATCGGCCTGAACAAGAACACGCGTAATGAGATGAAGGTGCTCGAACAGCACATCGCCCTCGCGGTGCAATACGACCAGATGATCCTCGTGCATACGCCGCACCTCGAGGACAAGCGCAAGGGCACGCGCCTGATCATGGATTGCCTCAAGGCCAACGGCGTCGTGAAGCCCGAGCGCGTGATCATCGACCACGTCGAAGAGCACACGATCCATGACGTCCTCGACCAAGGCTTCTGGGCCGGCATCACCCTCTACCCGGAATCGAAGTCCACGCCCGTGCGTGCGGTCGACATGATCGAATCCGTCTCCGCCCAACGCGTCTGGCTCAACAGCGCGTGCGACTGGGGCCACAGTGATCCGCTCTCCGTGCCCAAGGCCGCCC
Source organism: Opitutales bacterium (assembly GCA_032120295.1). Classification (GTDB taxonomy): domain Bacteria; phylum Verrucomicrobiota; class Verrucomicrobiia; order Opitutales; family UBA953; genus UBA953. The sequence goes on from JAUMEU010000086.1 coordinate 858, forward strand.
AGGAGATGCGTCGTCGCGGTCACTCCGCCGCCGCCATCGATCGCCTCGTCTACGGCAACCCGGTGAAATTCCTCTCGCAGTCGCCGCGCTTCAAGGACCCCGCCGCCCAGGCCTGATCGCGTGAAGCTCACGTCCGGACTTTCCCTCGCCTACTGCACCAACGTCCACCGCGGCGAAGGGTGGGCCGAGACGTTCGCCGGCCTGCGCGACCACGCGCTCCGCGTGCGTGACCGCGTCTGCCCTGGCAAGACCTACGTCCTCGGCCTGCGTCTCGGCGACCTCGCCGCGAAGGAGCTCGCCGTGCCCGCCACGCTCGCGGCCTTCCGCGCTTGGCTCGACAAGGAGAACTGCGTCGTCGCCGGCATCAACGGCTTCCCGTTCGGCCCGTTCCACGGCCAGGCGGTGAAGGACAACGTCTTCGCGCCGGATTGGTGCGAGGTCCCGCGCCTCGAATATACCAACCGTCTCTTCGATCTCCTCGCCGCGTTCGGTCCGCCCGACAAGGTCGGCACCGTCAGCACGCTGCCGGGCTCATTCAAGGGCTTCGGTCGCACGCCGGACGAACTCAAGGTCATGCGCCGCAACCTTCTCGCGTGCGCCGAACACCTCGCCTGCCTGCGCGACCGCACCGGCACGCACCTGCGGCTCGCGCTCGAGCCGGAGCCGATCGGCCACGCCGAGAACACGCCGGAAGCGCTGCGTCTCTTCGAGCAGCTCCGCGCCGAAGAGCCCGCCAAGGGCCTCGTCGACGCGCATCTCGGCATCGCCTACGATACCTGCCACTTCGCGCTCCAATACGAAGAAGCCCATGAAGCCATCGCGCGTCTCAACGCCGGCGGCGCACCCGTGCTGAAGTTCCACCTCAGCTCCGCGCTCAAGCTCAAGCCCACCGAGGTCGCCCTCGCGCGCCTCGCCAAGATGCATGAGCCGACCTACCTCCACCAGACCATGGGGCGGGCCAAGGACGGCTCCATCGTCCGCTTCAAGGACATCCCGCTCGCGATGGCGGCGATCGACCAGCTCCGCGCGCTCGAAGAGCTCCGCGTGCACTTCCACGTGCCGGTGAACGCCGACCGCCTGTCCGACGAACTCTCCACGACCAACGACCACCTCCGCGCCGCGCTCGACGTCATCGCGAAGGCGCCGGGTGCCTGCCGCGAGCTCGAGATCGAGACGTATACCTGGGAGGTCCTGCCGCCCGAGGTCCGCGCGGCGGACGTCGCCGACATGATCGCCGAAGAATATCGCTGGACGCTTGCTGAGCTCGCGCAGCGCGGCGTGCAGCCCCTCTGAGATGAATCCGAAGCTGCGCGGCTGGCTGATCCTCACCCGTGGCTCGAACCTGCCGACGGTCTGGAGCAACGTGCTCGCCGGCTGGCTCCTCGCCCAAGGCCTGCGCCTGCGTCCGCCCGGTTCGGATTACGCCGGCCAGGCGCCGGATCCGCTCGGCTGGGGCGGACTGCTGCTCCTGCTGCTCGGTGTCTCGCTGACTTACGTCGGCGGCATGATCCTCAACGACGCCTTCGACGCGCGTTGGGACTCCGAACGACGCTCGACCCGTCCCATTCCCGCCGGGCTCATCGCCGTCGGCGAAGCACTCCGCGCCGGCTGGGGCGCGCTCGCGCTCGGCTTTGTCCTGACCGTCCTTGCCGCGCCTGCGCCGCAGCGTAAGACCGTGGCCGTCGTCGCGCTGCTGCTCGCTCTCTGCGTGCTCATCTATGATCGCTGGCACAAGGGCGTGAGCTGGGCCCCGGCCGTCATGGGAGCATGCCGCGCGCTGCTCCCTCCGCTGGGCTTCCTGGTCGCCGGCGAGCGTCTCTTCCTGCTGCCGATTCCGATGGGCGATGCCGATTGGATCATGCTCGCGCACATGTTCGGCCTCTGGTTGCTCACGTTCGCGATCACGCTCGTCGCGCGTCACGAGGCCACAGGCGGCGGCGCCGGACGCTGGGTCGAGGGCCTGCTTTTCGTGGCACCGTTGCCGATGTTCTTCGCCGTCGGACTCTTCTGGCCCTGGATGCTCCTGTGGTGTGGGGTGTATGTCTGGTGGCTTCTGCGCTCGAATCGTCGTCACCCCTTGCCGGCAGGCGTCGGCGCCCGCGTGGCCGACCGCCTCGCGGCCATGCCGCTGATCGACGTGATGACCAGCGGCTCGGTCGCGTTCCTCAGCCTGGCGCTGCTCGTGAAGCGCAAGGGCGTCCATCCCGAGGCCCTCTTCGACGCCGGCTGCCTGCTTCTGCTCGCCGTGGGTACCGCTCCTTTCGCCATGCGGCTCGTCCTGCGCTGGCGTAAGCAGATTCCGTCCACCTGAGGAAACGAGGGTTTTCTTCGGTCATTCGGGCTTTTCTGGGAACTGGGCTTGTCCTCGGGCGTCTCACTCCTACTGATTAACCCTCCCCTAGGGCTATGTCCGACTCCCTTGACCTCGAATTCGCGGTGACCTACCGCCATCGCATCTTCTTCACCGAAGGTGCGTTCGCTTCGGGTAACCGGGTCCTCGCCGACCTCTTCGCCGGGGCCAAGGTCATCCCGATCGTCGACGCCGGCCTGGCGCAGTCTCGTCCGGGTTTCGCTGCCGAGGTCGCCGCCTATGGCCAGGCCATGGGCGTGGCCTTCACCCGCCCGCCGCTCGTGCTCACCGGCGGTGAGGCCGCTAAGAAGGACTCCGCCGTCGTCAAGGCCGCCCTGGCCGCGATCGAGGCCGACAAGATCTGCCGCCACTCCTACGTCCTCGCCATCGGCGGCGGCGCCTTCCTCGATGCCGTCGGCTTCGCGGCCGCCACCGCCCACCGCGGCGTGCGTCTCGTCCGCATGCCGACCACGACCCTCGGTCAGGGCGACGCCGGCGTGGGCGTGAAGAACGGCATCAACACTTTCGGAAAGAAGAACTTCACCGGCGCCTTCGCCGTCCCCGCCGCCGTGGTCAACGACCTCGCGCTGCTCGCCTCGCTCGACGCCCGCGGCCTGCGCGACGGACTCGTCGAGGCCGTGAAGGTCTCGCTCCTCAAGGACCCGGTCTTCTTCGCCCACCTCGAAAAAGAATCCGCGCTGCTCGCCGCCGGCAATATCCCGGCCATCGGCCGCGCCGTCCGCCGTTCCGCCGAGCTGCACGCCAAGCATATCGCCGGTAATGGCGACCCCTTCGAGCTCGGCAGCGCCCGTCCCCTCGACCTCGGTCACTGGGCCGCGCA
>JAUMEU010000087.1:0-4532 GCA_032120295.1 Opitutales bacterium
ACCGCTGCGCAAGCGAGCCTAAGGTCACCGTGGTGGGCTCGGTCACTACCAAGACTTATGCGCCGACCGGTGGTGGTGCCCCGGTGGAATATGTCTTGGACAAAGAAGGCGGTCATGGCTGGCCCGGTACGGTCAGCCGGCGCGCTGAGAACCAACCGATCACATCCTTCAAGGGGGCCGAACGTATTTGGGGCTTCTTCAAGGATAAGGCCCGCGTCCTAGACCCGAAATAACGGCCCTCTTGGCCTCGCCTGAAGCGAGCTCAGTTTCGACCCATGAGAACGCTTGCACTTGCCCGTCTGCGCCAGGTCGTAAAGATATCATCACCCCTATGAGCCCTACGCGTCGTGCTTTCCTTGGTTCCCTCGGTGGCCTGGCCGCCGGTTATGCCCTCGCTCCGGCGCTGCGCGCGGCGGAAGCCAGCGGCAAGCCCCTAGGTCTCGCGCTCTGCGGTCTGGGTGGTTACGCCAACGGCGAGCTCTCGCCGGCCCTGCTGGAGACCAAGAACGTGAAGCTGGTGGCCGCGATCACGGGCACCCGCGAGAAGGGCGTGAAACTCGCGAAGCTCCATGGCTTCGACGAAGCGAATATCTATTCCTACGAGGAGTGGGACAAGGTAGCGGCCAATAAGGCCATCGACATCGTCTACGTGGTGACGCCCCCGGGAGTTCACCGTCAGAACGTCATCGACGCTTTCGGCGCCGGTAAGCACGTCATCTGCGAGAAACCGATGGCTATTTCGGCTACCGAGTGCGACACGATGATCGCCGCGGGCAAGAAGGCCGGCAAGCGCTTGGCCATCGGCTACCGCCTGCATTTCGATCCGTATCACCAGGAACTCGTCCGTCTGGCCAAGACCCAGGAGTTCGGCCCGTTCATGAAGATCACGACCGCCAACGGCTACACGCTCCGTCGCAAGTCTTGGCGCATCGAGAAGAAGCTCGCGGGTGGCGGGGCGCTGACGGACATGGGCATCTATTCGATTCAGGCATGCTGCATGGCGGCCGATGCTAGCCCAGTCTCCGTCACCGCCAAGGAACTGCCGAAGACGCAGCCAGATTTATTCATCGAAGTCGAGCAGGCCCTAGAGTTCCGCCTCGAGTTCGCCAATGGTGCCGTCGCCGATGTCTGGTCGGGCTACGATGCTAACCGCGCCGAGTTATACGCCGAAGGCGCCAAGGGATGGTTCAAGGGCGAGCGGCCAGTGTTCAGCTATCGCAACCTTAACATCTCGACCTCGACCAAGGGTAAACTGGACTTCGGTATCTTCCGGCAGCAACAGCGGCACATGGATGGTGTCGCCGACGCCTTCCGTAACGGCACCGAAGTCACCTGCACCGGCGAAGTCGGCCGTCGTGATATGGTCATCATCGACGGTATCTACGAATCGATCCGTACCGGTAAGAAGGTGCAGTTGAAGTATAGCTGACGAAGAGGGGTAGGGGTAGGGGTAGGGGTAGGGGTAGGGACAGCACCACGTGCTGTCCTAGTGCCGCTATGTCGTGACGCGGTCCCGACCCTACCTTCGGCTGGTCGATTCAGTCCTCGATTCAGCCCTCTACGCAGTCCTCTTTTTTCGCCCACTATGTCGTGACGCTGTCCCGACCCTACCTAGGTAAGCAAGGACAGCACGTGGTGCTGTCCCTACCTTTTAGTTCGTGCCCTTGGCGAGGGTGGCCTTGAGCGCGGCGACGACGGGGGCGTAAGCGGGATCGGTGGCGAGGTTCTTGAACTCACCCGGGTCGGCGTCGTGGTCGTAGAGTTCGACGCCGAGCTTACCCTGGTTCCACTCGGTATAGCGGTAACGTTCGGTGCGTACGGAGCGGCCGACCTTACGTTCAGGCGTGGCGGCCTTCTTCTTGCCGCCGGCGTTGATGGCGCCGAAGTCGACCTGCGTAAAGGCGGCGTGATTCCAGAGGACGTCGGGGCGTTCCAGCACCGGGCGGAGGCTCTTGCCCTCGGCGCGCTTGTCGGGACGGAGGCCGCAGAGGTCGGCGACGGTGGGATAAAGGTCGACGAGTTCAGCGACACGCTTGGTGGCCCGTCCGTTGGCGGGATTACCCGGGTCGCGGATGATGAACGGCACGCGGGCCGAGTCTTCGTAGAGCGAACGCTTCTGCCAGAGGCCGTGCTCGCCGAGGTTGTAGCCGTGGTCGCTGATGAAGACGACGATGGTGTCCTTATCCAGGCCCTGCTTCTTGAGCTCGGCCAGCACCAGGCCGAACTGGGCGTCCATAAAGGTCATTGAGGCCAGGTAGGCCTGCTTCGCCGTGCGCTGGGTGTCTTCGGACATCCCGTAATTCGCTACGGCGGTGTTGGAGAGGGCTACGACGGGCTTCGTCTCACGGTTGCCGGCGGGTTCCTTGGCCAGCTGCACCTGATCCTTCGGGTATTGGGCGAAGTAGGGCTTCGGCGCGACGTAAGGCGTGTGCGGACGGAAGAAGCCGACCGCGAGGAAGAACGGTTGGTCGCGCTTCTGTCGCAGGAAGTCGACCGCTTGGGCGGCGATCTTACCGTCGGTCTGCTCTGCGTCGGTCCCATCGGCGGCGAGCCAGCTGACCGTGCCGCCGTAGTTACCGGAGCCCACGAGGATCTGACCCATCTTGCCCTTGGACTTGTCGGCGGCGGAGCCGGCCGAGACGCCGATCGAGAAGATCTTATCCTCGTCGTCGCAGTCGCGTCCGCGGGGATTCCAGACGCGTTCCCACGACTGCGGGTCGTCGAGTCCGTTGGTGCCGATCTCCTTCGGCACGCCGTAGTGGTAGAGCTTACCGATGCGGGCGACCGCGTAGCCGTTGTTCTTGAACAGCTGCGGCATCGTGACCATGTCCGGGATCACCTTGCGGAATTCCTTGGCGTTATCGTAGACGCCGGTCGTGTCCGGGCGCAGGCCCGTGAGGAAGGAGGTGCGGCTCGGGTTGCAGAGCGCGTATTGGCAGTAGGCGCGGTCGAAGCGGACACCTTCGCGGGCGAGGGCGTCGATGTTCGGCGTCAGCGCCGGGCCACCATAGGTGCCCATGCGGGCACCGCAGTCATCGGAGACGAGCAGCAGGACGTTCTTACGGGGCGCCGCGAGGGCGGTGAGGCACGAGAGCAGGGCGAGGGCGGTGGGGAGGCGCATACTCGAGGATTAGAGGCCAGAGGGCCGGAGGACAAGAGGACAACTCGAGGCCCAGAGGCTCGGAGGCACAGAATGAGACAGACTGAAAAAGGGAAGGCCCAGGGGCTGGGGTCTCAGGTTTACTGAGCCTCCGAGCCTCTGGGCCTCCGGGCCTCTAGCTTGGGTCGGTTACACTTCCCAATCGTCGCCCTTGCCCTGGAGGACCTTATCGATGGCCGCGAGGACCAGGTCGACGGCTTCTTCCTGGGAGGTTTGGTCGGTCTTGATATGGACCTCCGGGGCTTCCGGGGCTTCGTAGGGAGACGAGATGCCGGTGAATTCGGCGATCTCACCCCGGCGGGCCTTGGCGTAGAGACCCTTCACGTCGCGGGATTCGCAGACCGCCAGCGGGGCGTCGACGAAGACCTCGATGAACGTGTGGTTCGCGAGGGCGGCGCGGGCCTTGGCGCGGTCGGCGGCCAGGGGGGCGATGAGCGTGACGAGGGTGATGTGGCCCGTGCCGGCGAAGAGGCCGGCGACGGCGGAGGCGCGACGGACGCTTTCGGCGCGGTCGGCGGCGGAGAAGCCTAGGTCGCGGTTGAGCGAGACGCGGAGGTCGTCGCCATCGACGCGGATCACGTTACGGCCGGCGTCGAAGAGACGGCGCTCGACGGCTTCGGCGATGGTCGACTTGCCCGAGCCGGAGAGGCCCGTGAACCAGACGACCGCCGGCGCGTGGCCTGCGCGGGCGCCGCGTTCGGAGGCGGTGACCTTGCCGGAAGGCGCGTCGGACTTCGAGACGGCGTCGAGGATGATGCCGCCGCCATGGATACGGCCGCTTTCTTCAAGCGCGAAACGACCCGTGATCGGGCACTCGTTATGCAGGTCGAAGGCGATGTTGCGGGTGGCGCGGACGATCACTTCGCAGATCGAGTCACGCGGGACGCTGTCGGCTTCCTTGGACTCGAGGGTCGAGGCGTCGGTCACCTTGACGATCTTCGCGATGACCGCGTCGACGTTCTGGGTGAGCAGGCGTAGGCGGTAGGTCTTGTTCGGGACCAGCGGTTCCTTGCCCAGCCAGAAGATGCGGGCGCGGAATTCGCGGCCGACGCGGGGCTGGTTGGACGGATGCGAAGCGACCTGCCCACGTTCGACGAAGATCTGCTCGGAGAGCGTCACGCTGGCGGAGCCGCCCGTGCCGACGACCGAGCGGGATTCCGGGCCCGGCCAGTCTTCGAAGGTGCGGACCGTGCTGCGCCGGCCGCCGGGCTGGAAGATGAGCTCGTCGCCCGGGCGGATGGCGCCGGCTTCGACGCGACCGGCGATGATGCGGCGATGGTCGAAGCGGTAGATGTCGGAGACCGGCAGGCGCAGGGGGAGGCCGGTGAGGTCGTCTTCGTGCGAGAAGGCGTCGAGGGCTTCGGTGACCGTC
>JAUMEU010000088.1:0-22193 GCA_032120295.1 Opitutales bacterium
TTCGATCGCGGTATCGATGCGGGCGATGAGCGCGGCCTTGTCGACCGTGCCGTTGGCGCGGCGGATGACGAGCGTCACCGGAGTCTTCGGCTTGATGGGGCTGGAGAGGCCTTCGAGGTCGAAGGTCTCGGTGCCATCGAGGTTATACGACACGGCGTTCTTGCCGTCGGCGAACTCGAGGGGCAGCACGCCCATGCCGAGGAGGTTGGAGCGGTGGATGCGCTCGAAGGACTGCGCGACCACGGCGCGGATGCCGAGGAGGGCGGTACCCTTGGCGGCCCAGTCACGGGACGAGCCCATGCCGTAGTCGACGCCGCCGAAGACGATCATGCCTTCGCCACGCTGCGCGTAGGTCTGGCAGGCATCGTAGATGGCCTCGATCTTGCCCTCGGGCTGGACCTTCGTGAAGCCGCCTTCCTTGCCGTCGGCCATCGCGTTCTTCACCTGGGTGTTGGCGAAGGTGCCGCGGGTCATGATGCGGTCGTTTCCGCGGCGCGAACCGTAGGAGTTGAAGTCCTTCTTCGCCACGCCGGCCGCAAGGAGGAACTTGCCGGCCGGGGTCTCTTCCTTGAAAGCGCCGGCCGGGGAGATGTGGTCGGTCGTGACGGAGTCACCGAGGAGGGCCAGCGGGCGGAGCTTCGTGAGGGAAGGTACCGGAGGAGGCGTCATCGAGAAGCCCTTGAAGAACGGAGGCTCCTGGATGTACGTGGACGATTCCTTCCAACTGAAGCGAGCGCCCGTGCCGCCCTGCACGCCCTTCCACTCCGCGGTGGCGTTGGCGAGGGAGTCGGCGGCGTACTTCGACTTGAACATCTCGGGCTTGAGGCCGCGGGCGACGTGGTCGGCGACTTCGGCCTGGGTGGGCCAGACGTCTTTGAGGAAGACCGGCTTCCCGTCCTTGCCCGTGCCGAGCGGCTCGGAATCGAGGTCGATGTCGACGCGGCCGGCGAGAGCGAAGGCGACGACGAGGGGCGGAGACATCAGGTAGTTCGAGCGGACCGCGCCGTGGACGCGGGCTTCGAAGTTGCGGTTGCCCGAGAGCACCGAGGCCGTGACGAGGTCGCCCTGCTTGATGGCGCCTTCGATGTCGGCGTCGAGCGGGCCGGAGTTGCCGATGCAGGTCGTGCAACCGTAGCCGACGAGGTTGAAGCCGAGCTGGTCGAGGTAGCCCGAGAGCTGGATCTCGTTGAGGTAGTCGGTGACCACGCGGGAGCCGGGGGCCAGCGAGCACTTCACGTTCGGGTTCACCGTCAGGCCCTTCTCGACGGCCTTCTTGGCGACGAGGCCGGCGGCCACCATCACGGAAGGATTCGAGGTGTTGGTGCAGGAGGTGATCGCGGCGATCACGACCGAGGCGTGGTTGAGCGAGCGGCCCGTGGCTCCGACGGGAGCGGAAGCGGCGCGGTCAGCGGCGGCCTTGCCGAAACCGTTCTTGTCCTTCGGCGCGGTGAAGAGCGTGTTGAAGGACTCCTTGATCTTCGGGAGGTCGATGCGGTCCTGCGGGCGCTTCGGGCCGGAGACGCAGGGGACGACCGTGCTGATGTCGAGGTCGATGGTCTGGGTGTAGTCGATGCTGCCGGCCTTCGGGATGCCGTAGAGGCCCTGGGCCTTGTAGTATTCCTTCACCAGCTCGATATGGGATTCGTCGCGGCCGGTCTGGCGGAGGTAGTCGAGGGACTTGTCGTCGACGGGGAAGAAGCCCATGGTGGCGCCGTATTCCGGGGCCATGTTGGCGATCGTGGCGCGGTCGGCGAGCGAGAGGGCCTCGGTGCCTTCGCCGTAGAACTCGACGAACTTGCCGACGACCTTGGCCTTGCGGAGGATCTCGGTGAGGCGGAGGGTGAGGTCGGTGGCGGTGACGCCTTCACGGAGGCGGCCGGTGAGGTTGACGCCGATGACTTCAGGCGTCTGGAAGTAGACCGGCTGGCCGAGCATGCCTGCTTCGGCTTCGATGCCGCCCACGCCCCAGCCGACGACGCCGATGCCGTTGATCATCGTGGTGTGGGAGTCGGTGCCGACGAGGGTGTCCGGGTAGAAGACGCCGTCCTTCTGGAAGACCAGCTTGGCGAGGAACTCGAGGTTGACCTGGTGGACGATGCCGATGGCCGGCGGGACGACGCCGAAAGTCTTGAAGGCCTGCATGCCCCACTTGAGGAATTCGTAGCGCTCGGTGTTACGGCCGAATTCCTGGCGCAGGTTCTCGAGGAAAGAGGAAGCGGAGCCGGCCTTGTCGACCTGCACGGAGTGGTCGACGACGAGGTCGACGGGGACGAGCGGTTCGATGACGGCGGAATCCTTGCCGAGCTTGGCGACGGCTTCGCGCATGGCGGCGAGGTCGACGAGGAGCGGCACGCCGGTGAAGTCCTGCAGCACGATGCGCGCGACGACGAACGGGATCTCGGTGTCGACGGGCTTCGTGGCGTTCCACGCGGCGAGCGTCTTCACGTCGTTCTCGGTGACCGCAACGCCGTCGCAGTTACGCAGCACGGATTCAAGGACGAGACGGATGGAGACCGGCAGGCGCGAGACCTTGCCGAGCCCGGCCTGCTCAAGCGCGGGCACGGAGTAGATCTGCCCTGACTTGCCGCCGGCGGAGAAGGGGCGGAGGGCTTTGAAGGGGTCGGGATGGGCCATGGGTTTGGGTGGTAAAGGAGGGATGAAGTCGGCGCGCCGACAGGAGTGAATAGCCAAAAGCAAAGAAGGCGGTCGGGGCAAGCCCGACCGCCTTCAAATAAGCCTGCCTGAAGCTTAAGCTTCGACGGCCTTCTTGATCTTGGCGAAGTTGGGCATCGAGGATGGGTCGCGCTTCACTTCGGAGTGGATCACGTTGCCAGCCATGTCGGCCACGAAGACGGAGCGCTTGGCCACGTTGAGGAGGCCGGTCTTCTCGGGGATCACGCGGGTGTCCTTGACCTTGAAGGCCTTGAGGGCGACACGGTTGAAGTCCGAGACGAGGGTGAGGCCGATGCCGGCCTGCTTGGCCCAGGCTTCCTGAGCGAAGGGGGAGTCGACCGAGATGGCGATGACGTCCGCGCCGAGCTTCTTATATTCGTCGAGGAGGCCGGTGACCTTGCAGAGTTCGTCGGTGCAGACGCCCGTGAAGGCGAGGGGCACGAAAAGGATGACGGTCTTGCCCTTGCCGACGTTGCGGCGGAGGTTGACGTCGACCAGACCGACTTTTCCATCAGCGCCAAGTACGCCTTGCTTGAGGGTGATTTCAGGGAGAGGCTGGCCAAGTTTGAGGGGCATGGTATGGGTAGGTAGGGGTTCGGTGAGTAAATTGGTCAAAAAACGAGGAGGTGGCAAGGACTGAGGCGGAAAAAGCCCGTTAAAGTGCCTTTTTTGACTTGGGTCAGGCGTTTGGTAGTCAGAAGTCGCGAAAAAGAGCCTTATTCGCCTTCTTTGGACAACCCCAGGCGCCGAAACCACTTACGCTGCTTCCGGACAAGGGCCCAGGTGTCCAGGTTGATTCGCTCGGCGAGTCCGGAGCGGGCGACGCGTTTCCCGCCCTCCAGCCAGTCCATGACAGCCCGATAGCCCACGGCCCGGGAGGAAGTCAGCTCCGGGTCGAGTCCCAGGGCTAGAAGGCGCTCTGATTCTTCGATGATACCCAGCGAAAGCATGAGCTCCGTCCGGGCGGCGATCCGGGCTTTGAGTTCGTCGTCCTGGCGCTCCAATAGTTCGCATGTGACCGGGTGGTCGGCAAAGGGACCTCGGCGCATCAGGAACTCGTCCCGCAGGGAGTCGAGGTTGCGCCCGGAGGCCAGCCGACGTTCCAAGGCTTTGGCGACCCGGATGGGATTCTGGAGGTCGAGCCAGTCGGGCAACTTCGTCCCTTCGAGTTCGCGGAGTCGCAGCAAGAGCGAGGCGAGTCCTTGGCGGTGGAGCGTGCGCACCTCCTCGGTGATCGCCGCCGGAATTTCCAATTCGTCGGTCACGGGCCCGAAGAACGAGGCGAGATAGAAGCCGCTGCCGCCCGTCACGAGGATGCGTTTGCCGCGGGCGTGCGCGCCGGCGATGGCCGCGCGGGCCATGTCGACGTATTGCGAGACGGAGTAGCGTTCGCTCGGGTCGACGAGGTCGAGGCCATGGTGCCGGACGCGGTGCTGTTCTTCGGCGGTCGGCTTGGCCGAACCGATGTCCATGCCGCGATACACGCAGACCGAGTCGCAGGAGATGATCTCGGCGTCGTGCTGTTCCGCCCAGCGCAGGGCGGTCTCCGTCTTGCCGACGGCGGTCGGGCCCGTCAGGACGTGGAGCGCTGGCGCGGACGCGGTCATCAGCCGCGCTTGGCCCACTCGAGGAAGTAGGACAGCAGGATCAGCGCGGCCGGCGAAGTGAGCACCATGCTGTCGATCAGGTCGAGCGCGCCGCCGATGCCGGGAATCGTCGCACCGGAATCCTTGGCGCCGGCGAGCCGCTTGAAGACGGATTCCACGAGATCGGAGGGGATGCTCAGCGCCGCGATCGGCAAGGCCATGACGGCCGCCTTCCAAGGAACCATGAAGCTCACGCCGACGGCGTCGCGCAGCAGCCAGGCGTAGAGGCCGGAGACGAGCGCCGAGCAGGCGAGTCCGCCCGCGCAACCTTCCCAGCTCTTGGCCGGGCTGATGGTCGGGGCGATCTTGTGCTTGCCGAACGGGACGCCGAAGAGGAGGCCGCCGACGTCGGTGAACTTCGTGGCGACGAACACCCAGACGACGTAATAAAGGCCAACGGAATGCGCTTCGAGCAGATTGCCATCCTTCATCCGCGCGATGGCGATGAGAGAGGACAGCATGAACGGCAGGTAGGCGAAGCCGTAGAGCGTCGGGAAGCGACGCAGCAGCACCGGGACTTCGCCAGGGTTACGGAGAAGCGATATGAGATGTAGGCTGATGAGCAGGGCGGCGCCGGTCATCAGGTAGTTTGCTCTGGCTTCTTCGGCGGCGAGGAAGAAGAGTCCGAAGAGCAGGGCGAAGCCGGCCACGACGCCGGACAGGCTCGGCCGACGCACGCCGGGGATCCGCTGCGCGAGCGAATAGAATTCATACTGCGCGGCCCCGATGATGAGCGCGAGCAGGCCGAACGAAGCTTTTTCGGCGAAAGAAAAAAAGTTTCCGACCCAGATGACGAGTCCGACGATGACCCAGAGGCCGATGGTGCTGAGCGCACGGTCTTTCATGCTTGTTCGGGGGTCTGGACCTGGGCGCCGGTCATGCCGAAGCGGCGTTCACGCTTGGCGTACTCGGCGAGGGCGAGGTGCAGTTGTGCCTTGTCGAAGTCGGGCCAGAAGACGGAGGCGAAGACGATCTCGGCGTAGGCGGACTGCAGGAGCAGGAAGTTGCTCAGGCGGAATTCACCTGAGGTGCGGATGATGAGGTCCGGGTCGGGCAGGCCGGCGGTCTGCAGGCGGGCCTCGACGGCGGACCAGTCGACGGCGTCGGCCTGCAGCTTGCCGGACGCGACATCGGCGGCGAGCGAACGCGCGGCGGCGACGATCTCCTGGCGGGCGCCGTAGTTGAGCGCGACGACCAGGTTGAACGCGGTGTTGTCCTTGCTCGACTTGATCACGTCCTCGAGCGGCGAGCGGACGAAGTCGGGCAGGGCGGTGATGTCACCGATGACGTGCAGGCGGACGTTGCGCTTCTCCAGTCGGGCGAGGTGCGCGCGGAGGATCCATTCGCCGAGTTTGAACAGGCCGCGGACCTCTTCGAGCGGGCGTTTCCAGTTCTCGGCCGAGAAGGCGAAGACGGTGAGCGTGTTGACGCCGGCGTCGATGCAGGCGTCGACGGTCTCGATCAGGCGTTCGGCGCCCCGACGATGGCCTTCGAGGCGGGGCAGGCCCTTCGCGGCGGCCCAGCGGCCGTTGCCGTCCATGATGATGCCGATGTGCCGCGGAGGGGCGGACGGGACGGAGGGGCTGGGCGCGGGGGACGACACGTGGCCGGAGGATGTTCTACGCGGCTCGCGTCTGGCAATCGCGAATCAACGCTCGTCGGCGGCCACCAGCACTCCCGGGAAACCCGCCTGGCGGGCCAGTTCGCAGACCTCGAGGAACATCTGCATGGTCAGCGAAGCGTCGGCCTTGATCAGTACGGGACGGGCCGAGCCGCCGGAAGCGGCGACGCGGCGCAGCTCGGCGCTCAGGCCGGTGCGGTCCACGACGCGGCCGGCCACGACATACACGCCGGTGCCGCGGGCGGAGACGAGGGTGACCGTCAGGGAAGTGCGGGCCAGGTCGGGAGCTGTGGCGCGCGGCGTCTCAAGGGTGGAGCTCACGGCCCCCGGGCGCTGGTCGAAGCCCACGTACATGCCCGGCGCGAAGATGAATTCAGCCGACAGCACGTAGGTCAGGGCCGCGCAGACGAGCGCGAGGGCCAGGGGCGCGAAGTCGAGGCCGCGTTCGGCGGGACGGACTTTCTCGAGGACTCCGAGGGGCGTGCGCATCTCAGGGCTGGCGCGGCGTCTGCTCCGGCAGCTCGTGGCGCACGAAGGTGATGATGGAATGGGCGGCGATCTCCATCTCCGTGACGATCGAGCGGACGCGGCCGACGAGGAAGTGGTGGCCGAGGGCGCAGCCGGCGGCGATGACCATCGCGAAGCCGGCGGTGGCCAGGGCGCCTTGGACGACGAGCAGGAGGCCGTCGGCGGAGCCGTAGACGCTGCCGTCGCGGAGGGCGGTTGCGAGGTCGAAGCCGGCGAAGATGGCGCCGGCCAGGCCGAGCAGGGGGGCGACGCGGCCGATCGCGGCGATGCTGCCGAGGCGACGTTCCAGCACGGGCAGTTCGAGGAGCGCGGCCTCCGTGGCGGCGGCCCGCATGGCTTCCTCGCCGGAGCCCGCGCGGAGGAGCGCGGCCTTCACGACGCGCGGGACCGGGCCGGGAGATTCTTCGCAGGCGGCGAGCGCCTCAAGCGGTCGGCCAGCGCGCAGGTTGTTACGGACGCCTTCGATGAAGTCGGAGGACAGCACCAGGCCGCGATGGAGGAAGAGCGCGCGTTCGACGACGAAGACCAGGGCGAGGAAGGCGAGGACCAGCAGGAGCCACACGAAAGGACCGGCGTCGAAGGGGAAGGAGAAACGCATGGGGCTTACTTAGGAGTGGACGACGAACCGCGGAGGGTCGCAAGTTTGCTTTCGGCCGTGGCCTGGCCGGGCAGGCGGCTGAGGCCGGCGGGGAGGCCTTGGTTCACGGATACGATGATCGAGTAGGCCGCGATGGCCTCGGCCTTATCGCCGTCTTGTTCGCTGAGTTCGCCCATCAGCAGGACGGAGCGGGCGAGCCAGAGCCGGCCCTCGGAGGAGAAGCGGCCGGCTGCGTCGGCGGGACGTTCGCCGCGGAGCAAGCCGAGCGCCCGGAGCAGCACCTTGCGGGCTTCGTTGCGGGAGGCGGCGGCTTCCGGACCGGTCTCGGCCTTGGCGCGTTCGGTGAGCGTCAGCGCCCACTTATACCAGGCCTCGGTCTGCGTGTCGGCGGAATCCTTGGACCAGGCTTCAGCGATGCGCTCATAAGCGGCCGCCGCGCGGGCGATGCGTTGACGGTCCAGCTGGCCGGCGCGGTCGCGACGCAGCTGCGCGAGCCCGAAGAGGGCGTCGGCGCGGGCCATCTCGGCGAGCGGACGGGCGACGTCGGTCGGGCGCTCGCGGATGAGGCCGTCGAGCACCAGCAGGGCTTTGTCGAACTGACCGAGCGAGCGGAGGATCTCCGCACGGCGCAGCGTGACGCGGGGGAGAAGCGGGCTGAGCGGATAGGTCTCGGTGAAGCGCTCCAGCAGTTCGACGGCGTCCTTGAGCTTGCCTTCGCCGGCCGTGGGCGCCTGCAGGGCGGCCTGTTCGGCGGCTTCGTAGAGACCCAGTGAGGCGAACTCGACGAGCGTCGCCTCGCCGTGGAAATCCTTGGCCAGCGCCTCGAAGCGCTCCTGCGCCTCGGCATGCCGTCCGACGGCGGCGAGGTGACGGCCTTCTACAAGATAGGAAGCGGCGGCCGCGGGGACCTTGCCGAAGCGGCGACGGAGCGCCACGAGCTCGTCGAGTCCTTGCGCCGAGCCGGCGTTCAGGGCGGTGCGCGCCTTCAGCAACGCCGCGTGGCCCCGGAGTTCCGGGACGGCTTTGCGGAGTTCGCTGAGCGCGGGGTCGGCGGGGAGGTTCTCGAGCCGGCGGCCGATTTCGACGGCGAGCTGGCCGGCCTCCGTGAGGCGGCCTTGGGCGATGGCAAGCAGGGCCGCCTGCCAGGCGAAGCGCAGGGCATAGTCGGCGCGCGCCTCGGCGAGCAAGGGGCGCAGGCGGTTCAGGGTCTTCTCGGCTTCGGGGGCGCGGCCGGCTTTGCGGGCGTCTTCGACGAGGCTCCACGCGGCGGACCAGAGCGGCTCGCCCGTGCGGGTGCGCCGCGAGCGGGCGGTCTCTTCGATGGCGAGCGCCACGCGATCCCAGGCGGCGGCGTCGTCGCTCGTCTCGAGCAGGCAGAGCACGCGTTGGTGGAAGGCGTCTTCGGCCAGCCGGATGTCGGCGGCTTCCTGCTGCAGGCCGGCGTAGGCTTTCTCGGCGAGCGCGAAATCCTTGGCGAGGAAGAGGCAGTCGGCGGCCGCGATACGCAGGCTGGCGCGCTCCGGTTCGACGCTCGCGTCGGCGAGGGTGGTGAGGTGGGTCGCGGCCAGACGGAAGGAGCCGTCGCCCCAGGCGGCGATGGCCAGCGTGCGCGTCGCCTCGCGGGCGAGCGGGCTCGCGGGGACGTCCTTCAGCAGGTCTTCGGCGGCCTGACGGGCCTTCTCGCGGCTGCCGGCGAAGAGCATCAGCTGCGCGCGCGCGAGGTGGATCGCGTCGAGCACCTGCGGGTCGCGCGGACAATGGTAGGTGAGCGAGCCCGGATTCCGGCGGAGGAGGAAATCGTTCACCTCATTGGCCACCGCACGGGTATCGATCGGTTTGCCGGGCTCGGCTTCGGCCCGGGGGTCGGCGGCGGCGACGAGCGCGCGCAAGGCGGTGAGCCGCACGGCGACGTTGGCGGGATTGCGCGCGGCTTCCTTGAGGCGTTCGCGTCCGGCGATGTCGTCGGCCCCGAGGATCAGTCCGGCGAGGAGGTCGGCTTCGGCTTGACGGGCGGGCGCGAGCGGACCGGCCGCGGCGAGGGCCTGCGCCGCGCGTTTGGGGTCCTTGCGCTGGGCATGGGCGAGCGCGAGATTGCGGGCGTAGGCGTAGGCGAGCGGCGTGCCACGGGCTTCGTCGGCGAGCTCACGCAAGGCTTCGAGCGTGCGGTCCTCGACCTTGCCGGCGAGGATCGTGGCGCGGTAGCCGAGGAGTTCGATGCGCTGACGCTGTTCTGCGGAGACCGCCGTGCGGGCGATGGCTTCCTGGCTGAGCGTGGCGTTGAGGTTGTCGCCTTGGGCCGCGGCGATCATCCAGCGCAGGGCGTGGCCCCAGGCGGCTTCGTGGGCCGGCAGTCCAGGGAGGTCGAGTTCCGCCGATAGTCTGCGGGCGGCGTCGAGGTCGTTCTCCAAGAGGGCGAGCAGGCCTTCGCGCAGTGTCTTGCGGGCGGACTTCGGGAGGAAATTCAGCGCCGCCTTCGTCTCCGGTACGCGGGCACGTTCGAGGGTCGCGGCGGTCAGGCCGAGTCCGGCGAGTTCGCGGGACTTCTCATCCAGCCGCGGATCGGCGAGCAGCTGGGCGTAGAAGCCCGCCGCGGTCGAGGAAAGCCCGGCGGCCAAGGCTTGGTCGGCCAGTCCGAGCAAGGCGCGTCCGTCCGGACGTTCGGCGGCGCCGACGGGCGCCGCGGCTGTCAGGAGGTTCGGCGGAAGTTCCTGCGACACCGACCGACCCGGCGCAAGGACGCCGAGGGCGAGGAAGGTGGCCAAGGTGAACCGCAGCATCGCCCCGAATATGGTCGGGGCGGGCCGGCGGGCAAGAGGCGAGTGCCGGCTCAGGCCTTGTCGAGACCGAAGGCCGTGTGCACGGCGCGGACGGCGGCGTCGGCCTTGGCGGGCTCGAGCGCGACAGAGATCTTGATCTCGGAGGTCGTGATGAGCTCGCTGTTGATGCCGACGGAAGCCAAGGCCTTGAAGAGGGTGCCGGCGACGCCGGGGTGGGAGATCATCCCGACGCCCACGATGGAGAGCTTGGAGATCTCGCCGGCGGAACGGACGGAGCCAGAGCCGAGTTTCTTGAGGGTCTGGCCGACGACGGCTTCGACGCGGGAGAATTCGGCGGTGGTCACCGAGAAGGTCAGGTTGGCTTTGCCGTCCTTGCCCAGGTTCTTGATGATCATGTCGACGCTGAGGCCGGCCTCGCCGAGGTCGTCGAAGAGGGCGGAGAGCGCCTGCGGGCTGTCCGGCAGGTCGTTCACCGTGACGCGGGTCTGCAGGCGGTCGAGGGCGACGCCGGCGATGGCCGCGTCTTCAAGGGTCTTGTCGATGGCTTTCACGATGGTACCGGGTTGGTCGTTAAAGGAAGAACGGACCTCGAAGGGTACGTTGTATTTCTGCGCGAACTCTACGGAGCGCGATTGCATGACTTTGGAACCACTGGAGGCCAGCTCGAGCATCTCTTCGTAGGAGATCTCGGGCAGCTTGCTCGCGTTGAGCACGATGCGAGGGTCGGCGGTGTAGACGCCGTCGACGTCGGTGTAGATCTGGCAGAGGTCGGCCTTGATGGAGGCGGCGACGGCGATGGCGGTGAGGTCGGAGCCGCCGCGGCCGAGGGTGGTGATTTCGCCCTGGTCCGTGCAGCCTTGGAAGCCGGCGACCACGACGACCTTGCCTTCGTCGAGGCGCGCGAGGAGGTCGCCGCCGGTGATGCGGGTGATGCGGGCGCGGGTGTGGATGTCGTCGGTGAAGATGCCGGCCTGGGCGCCCGTGCGGGAGACGGCGGGGACGCCGATCGCGTGGAGGGCCATGACCGTCAGGGCGATGGTCTCCTGTTCGCCGACGGCCATCAGGACGTCCATCTCGCGCTCGTCGGGGAGCTTGGACAGGGCCTTGGCGCGGGCGATGAGGTCGTTGGTCACGCCGCTGCGGGCGGAGACGACCACGACGATGCGGTTACCCTTGGACCACTGTTCCTTGATCTTGGCGGCGACGTTCTGGATGCGGTCGACGGTGCCGACGGAAGTGCCGCCGTATTTCTGGACGATGAGGGCCACCGATGGATCAGGATTCGGGAGAGAAGATGCGGAGCACGACCGGCTCCTCGAGCACCGTCTTGAGGCGGCGCAATTCTGTCAAGACCGCGGACATCCTGCGTTCGCTGACCGGGTAGGTCGAGAGGGTGACCGTGCCGCGTCCCTGGTTGGGGTGCTCGTACTGGATGACGCGGGCGATGGACACCTTGTGCTTCGAGAAGATCCGATAGATGCCTTCGGACACGCCGGCCTTGTCGAGGAGCGAGAGGCGGAGGTAGAAGGGCGAGACGATCTCGTCGATCGAGGCCATCCGCAGCGCGCGTCCGGCCTTCTCGCGGGCGGCCAAAGCTTCGGGTGAAAGGGCCTGCGGAATGGCGCCGGTGAGGGCGGCGATGGCGTCGACGATGTCGCCGATGACGGCGGAAGCGGTGGCGTCGCCGCCGGCGCCGCGGCCGGTGAGCGTCGTGGCGCCGACGACGTCACCGCGGAGGGTGATGCCGTTGTTGACGCCGGAGACGCGGGCGAGGATGTCGCGGTTCGGGACGAGGGAAGGGTAGACGCCGACGGTCATCCAGTCGGACTTGAAGTCGCGGCGGATGACGGCGAGGTGCTTGAGCGCGAAGCCGAAGCGGCGGGCGAAGTCGATGTCGGCCGGGCCGATCTTGCGGATGCCTTCGACGAGCGTACGGGAGGAAGGCGCCCACTTGCCATGCGCGAGCCAGGCCAAGATCGAGGCCTTGTGGAAGGCGTCGATGCCGTCGACGTCGAGCGTCGGATCGGCTTCGGCGTAACCGAGTTCCTGGGCTTCCTTGAGGGCGTCGGCGAACGAGAGGCCGTCCTCGCCCATGCGGGTGAGGATGTGGTTGCAGGTGCCGTTGAGGATGCCGACGATAAGCTCGAAGCGGTTGGCGACGAGACCTTCACGGATGGCCTTGATGATCGGGATGCCGCCGGCGACGCTGGCTTCGAAGAGGAACTGGCCGCCGTGCTGGCGGACCGCTTGGAAGATCTCCGGGCCGTGCTCGCAGAGCAGCGCCTTATTGGCGGAGACGACGACCTTGCCGAGGCGCAGGGCGCGCAGGGTGAGTTCGCGGGCCTTGGTGGTGCCGCCGATGAGTTCGCAGACCACGTGGACCTTGGGGTCGTCGATGATCTCGTTGACGTCGGTGGTCAGCTTCGAGGCCGGGATCTTGACGGCCCGCTTCTTCTTCAGGTCGCGGACGGAGGCCTTGCGGAGATCGAGCTTCACGCCGAGGCGCGATTCGAGGTCGGCCTGCTTCTCATGCAGGTGCTTCCAGACGCCTTGGCCGACGGTGCCGAAGCCGAGGATGCCGATGCCGATGGTGCGAGGGGCGGTCATGACGAAATTTCAAGCTTTCTTGACGAAGCGGCTTTCGGTGCCGGTGAGCAGGCGGCCGATATTGGAACGATGCGTCCAGATATTGAAGGCTGCGATCGCGGCGGCGAACCAGAACTCGGCTTGGCCGAAGCTCAGCGGCGTGAAGAGAGGCAGGAGCCAGCAGGAGAGGGGCAGGGAGACTCCGAGGGCGATCGAAGCCAAGGATACGTAGCGCGAGAGCGTGAACACGAGGCCCCAGATGGCCGCACCGATGAGGATCGGGACCGGCAGCAGGACCAGCAGGCCGCCGATCGTGGAGGCCACGCCCTTGCCGCCCTTGAACTTCAGGAAGCAGGAGAAGCAATGGCCGAGCAGCGTGCCGACGAAGCCGGCGACGCAGACGGTGAAGTGGATGTCGGCCGCGGCGGCATTTTCTTCCACGCGCAGCAGGAGGTAGGGCAGGCCGGCGCCGACGAAACCCTTGAGGGCGTCGAGGGCGAAGACCAGGTTGCCCGGGCCTTTGCCGAGCACGCGTTTGACGTTCGTGGCGCCCGGGTTGCCGGAGCCTTCCTTCAGGATGTCGACGCCATGCTTCTTCGCCACGAGCACGGCGAAGTTGACGGAACCGATGAGGTATCCGAGCAGGGCGAAGATCCCGATGGCCGCGAACATCGCTTAGGCTTCGATCAGCTTGGCGCTGACGATCGCCGGATTGCGGAGAATCTCCGCGATGGCGGCGTCACCGGGGGCGGTGTCGAGCTGGTAGACGGCGAGGGCGTTGGAACCACCGCTGCGGCTGAGGGCCATGTTGGCGATGTTCACGCGTTCCTTGGCGAGCAGGGTGCCGAGGGCGCCGATGATGCCGGGCTGGTCCTGGTTCTCGATGAGGAGCAGCATGCCTTCGGGGATGAACTCGAGGGTACGGCCGTTGATGGAGACGATGCGAGGGGACTGGGCCTTGCCGATGACGGTGCCGGCGACGGAGACCGTCTTGCCGCCCGCGAGCACGGCTTCGACGAGGATGAGTTCCTTGTAGTCGGCTTCGGCGGAGGAGCGGACGGTCTGGACCTCGACGCCGAGGGCCTTGAGCTTGCCAGGGGCGTTGACGTCGGTGACGCCTTCCACGATGCCGCGGAGGTAGCCGCGCTGGATAGCGCGGGCGATGGCGTTGGCGCCCTGGTCGGAGCCGGTGCCGAAGGTCGTCAGGCGGAGCGATTCGATGCGGCCCGGCGTGGCCAGCTGGCGGGCGATGGAGCCGAGCTTCTGGGCGAGGGAGAGGAAGGGCTTGATCGCGGCGAGGGTCTGCGAGTCGACGGAGGGCAGGTTGACCGCGTTGGCAGGCGAGCCGCCGCCGAGGACGGTGATCGCGGCTTCGGCGACTTCGACGCCGACGTTCTCCTGGGCTTCGGCGGTGGAGGCGCCGAGGTGCGGGGAGAGGTGGGCCTTCGGGAGGGAGCGGAGCGGGTGGTCCTTGGCGAGGGGTTCTTCGACGAAGACGTCGAAACCGCAGCCGCCGCACTTGCCGGAGGCGAGCGCGGCCGCGAGGGCGGCTTCGTCGACGATGCCGCCGCGGGCGCAGTTCACGATCTTCACGCCCTTCTTCATCTTGGCGAAGGCCGCGTCATCGACCATGCCTTCGGTCGCGCCCTGCTTGCCCTTCTCGATGAGGGGCATGTGGACGGTGATGTAGTCGGAGAGGGCGAAGACTTCGTCGAGGGTGGCGATGGTGACGCCGAGGGCCTTGGCGCGGGCTTCGGTGAGGTACGGGTCGTAGGCGAGCACCTTCATGCCGAAGGCGAGGGCGCGCTTGGAGACTTCCGCCCCGATGCGTCCGAGGCCGAGGACGCCGAGGGTCTTGCCGAAGAGCTCGGAGCCGGAGAGGGTCTTACGGTCCCACTTGCCTTCGTGCATGGACTGCACGGCCTCCGGCACCGGACGGGCGAGGGAGAGGAGGTGGGTGAAGGTAAGCTCGGCGGTCGCGATGGTGTTGCCGGAGGGGGTGTTCATCACGATCACGCCGCGCTCGGTGGCGGCGTCGACGTCGATGTTGTCGACCCCCACGCCGGCGCGGCCGACGCAGACGAGGCGCTGGGCGGCGGCGAGGACTTCGCGGGTGATCTGGGTCTCGGAACGGACCAGGATGGCGTCCACGTCGGCGACCAGGTTCAGGATCTGCTCCGGGGTGGAGCCGTAGGCTTCGACGACCTCATACCCGGGCTGGGCTTTGAGGAGGGCGACTCCGGTGGGCGAGATCTTATCGGCGACGAGTACCTTGGGCATGGCGATGGCGTGTAAAAGTTTGAATTGAGTCATAAATGCCCGCCCAAGGCAAAGGCAAGCACCTACCCCTGTTCCTCCGTCATAGCCGACTCAGAGCCGGCGATGGGCGTAATCCGCCAATTCGTAACAATCCGGGCTCATTTCTTCCAGAAAACGGCAGGGATCGAGCGGACGGTAGCCCTCTCCGGAGACCGCGAAGCGGGGGGCGAAAAGGAAGAGCATGTTCTCGGCGCGCGTGCACGCCACGTAGAACAGACGGCGTTCTTCCTCCACGTCCCCCTCGTCGATGGCGCGGGTGAGGGGGAGGAGGCCGTCGGCGCAACCCAGGAGGAAGACGATCGGGAACTCGAGGCCCTTGGACTGGTGGATGGTCGTGAGGCGGAGCATGTCCTCCTCCGGTTCGGCTTTCTTGTCCGAGGACTCGCCGTTGAGCAAGGCGACCTGGGCGATGAGATCGCCGACGTCCTCGAACTTCGAGGCGAAGCCGATGAGGCCTTGGAGGTCCTGTTCGCGTTCCTTCCAGTCGGGGAAGATCGTCTTGAGGAAGGTGCCATACCAGCCCTCGATGCAGACTCGGACCGTCTCGGCGGGCGTCCGGGCGACCTTGACGGAGTTCGCGTCGGAAGCCGCGACGAAGAGGTCAGGCGCGGGCGCGACCGGACCCGGCTTGGCCTTGGCGGCCTCGAGGCCTTCGAGCATGTCCTCGAGGGTGATGGTCAGGTCGTTGAAGTCATCCTTGGCCGATTCGGGCACGCGCTTGAGCACCGCGTCGGCGCGGAGCGCGCGGACCAGGCCGCGGCCTTGGACTTCGTCGGTCTCGCGGGCGGCCTTGCTGATCTTCTCGGCGGCGACCGGACCGACCTTCGGCAACAGGCAGAGCAGGCGCGACAGCGCGACCTGGTCGAGCGGGTTGTGCACGAAGCGCAAGTGCGCGAGGATGTCCTTCACGTGCGCGAGGTCGAAGAACTTGTGGCCGCTGGTGATGACGAACGGCACGCCCATGGCGTTGAGTTCCATCTGCAGTTCCAGTGACTGGTAGTGCGCGCGGTAGAGCACGTGCATGTCCTTCAGCGCGTGGCCTTCGTGATGCAGCTGCATGAGCTTGCGCACCACGAGTTTCGCCTGCTGCGAGGTGTCGCCGACGGTGAACACGGTGGGCTGAGGGCCGCTCTGGCGCACGGCCTGGAGGCGGCGGTCGAAGCCTTCGACGCGCGGACGGTGGCTGAGGATCTCGTTGGCGAAGGCCAGGATCTCCGGGGTCGAACGGTAGTTGGTGTCGATCGTGTGGATCAGCGTGCCCGGGTGGCGCTGCGGGAAGGCGACGATGTTTTCCCAGTCCGCGCCGCGCCAGGTGTAGATGCACTGGGCGTCGTCGCCGACGGCCATGATCTGGTGCTCGCTGGCGAGCAGGTCGATGATGCGGCTCTGCAGGCGGTTGGTGTCTTGGAATTCGTCCACCAGGATGTGCTTGAAGCGACCACGGTAGTGGGCGAGGGCGGCCGGGTCGTTTTCGAGCACGTGCAGCCAGAGGCTCAGCAGGTCATCGAAGTCGCAGAGGTTGCGCTCCTGCTTCGCCGCGGCGTAGGCCGTGCAGAACTGCATGAGCTTCTCCGGTCCGCCCTTCATCCAGTCGAGGCGTTCGGCGAGGACGTCCTGGAGGGGGCGCAGCGTATTGCGGGCGTGCGAGTAGGCGTCGAGGATGACGGCCGCCTTGGGGTTCGTCTTGTCCTTGATGAAGGCGCCGTCGATCGACTTCACGATCTCGGAGAACAGCTGTTCCGATTCCTTCTGGTCGAGGATGGTGAAGTCCGGCGAGCGCGAAGCCACGGCCGCGTTCCGGCGGAGGATGCGCTGACCGATCGAGTGGAAGGTGCCGCCCCAGAACTGCCCGCGCGGGACGCCGGTGAGGTCTTCGACGCGCTCGAGCATCTCCTTGGCCGACTTGTTCGTGAACGTCAGCAACAGGATATCCCAGGGTTTGGCGCCTTGGTGCAGGAGCCAGGCCACGCGGTAGGTGAGGGTGCGGGTCTTGCCCGAGCCGGCGCCGGCCAGCACGAGCGCGGGGCCGCGCGGCGAGGTCACCGCGGCGAACTGCTCATCATTGAGCTCGGCGCGGAAGTCGACGGGAGGCAGGCCTTCCACGGGTCAACGGGCGGGTCGCTGGCGGCGATCCATCAGGCTGAACTTGGTGACCTGTTCGTCGGCGCGATAGGAGGAGCGGACCAAGGGGCCGGACTCGACGTGCTTCACGCCGACCTCGAGGGCGAAGGCCTTCCACTCGGCGAATTCTTCCGGCGTGACCCAGCGGTCGATGGGCGCGTGTTCCTTGCTCGGCGAGAGATACTGTCCGATGGTAAGGATATCCACGTCGGCCGCGGCGATGTCACGGATGAGCTGGGCGACCTCTTCCTTGCGTTCGCCGATACCGAGCATGATGCCGGTCTTGGTGATGAAGTCGCGGGACTTGGCGTGCTTGAGCACCCAGAAGGAACGTTCGTAGCGGGCGGTCTTACGGACCGGGCGCTGCAGACGTTCGACTGTCTCGAGGTTGTGGTTGAGGATGTCGGGCCGGGCGTCGAGCAGGGTGTCGAGGTGCTCCTGTTCGCCGCGGAAGTCGGCCGGAAGGACTTCGATCGTCGTGTTAGGGCAGCGGTGGCGGGTCGCGCGGATCGTCGCGGCCCAGACGGAGGCGCCGCCATCCTTGAGGTCGTCGCGGGCCACGGAAGTGATGACCACGTGCTTGAGGTTCATCAGCGCGATGGATTCGGCCACGCGGGCCGGTTCGCCGAGGTCGAGTTCGCTGGGGCGGCCGGAGAGGACAGCGCAGAAGGTGCAGGAGCGGGTGCAGACGTTACCGAGGATCATCACCGTCGCGCTGCCGCGGGACCAGCATTCGCCCATGTTGGGGCACTGCGCGGACTGGCAGACCGTGTGGAGCTTATGCTCGTCGACGTTCTTCTTGGTCTCCAGGAAGTCGGGACCGCTGGGAAGCTTGGCGCGGAGCCAGTCGGGTTTGCGGGCGGACTCGAGCATGGAGGTGGGAACATTGCCTGCTTCCGGCGATTTTCAACCTAACAAAGAAGAAGGGGTGCTTTCCTCCCGGAAAGCACCCCTTTTGCTATGCTGCAATCTCCCGGTTCTGAAACTGTTCCAGGCCGGGGAATGGTTCAGACCAAGGAAGGCCGGGCGGTCCGAAGACCACCCGGCTCAGGTCCTTAGAAGACGGCCTTGATCGAGGCGCCGAAGAACAGCTGATCGTCGTCTCCACCGAAGGCGGAGGCGGCGGTGTTGGACTCGGTGCGTCCGGCTCCCGACATGTTGTAGGAGACGTAGGGCGTCAGGGTCGCGGTCTTGGACAGGGCGATCGGGAGCGAGGCGGTCACGGCGACGTGCGTCCAGGCGCTTTCGGTGCCGATGTTGTAGCCGCTGCCGTCGAAGGCGGTGTAGTAGCCGCCGACGCTGTAACCCGCCACGGCCTTGAGGACGAGGGAGGTCGAGTCGCTGAGGGCGAAGGACTTGTCCACGGCGAGCTCAGCGTAGCCGGCGTCGATGTAGAGGTCGTAAGCGTAGGTAGCGGTGACATTCACCGGGCCGACGGTCTTGGCGGCGCTCACGAAGAACTCCGAGGCGAAGGTCTGGCCGGCGCCGTTGCCGACGTAACCGTTCAGGAAGAAGAAGTACGTGTAACCGGCGGTCAGCGTGGCGAAGCCGGCGTCGTAGGCGAGCGAGGCGCCGAGGTCGAGTTCCTGGTAAAGGGAGCGACGATCGTTGCTCGAGGTGTAGTAAGCCAGCGCGTTGAGCGTGGTGGTGTCGGACAGCTTCTTGGAAGCGCCGATGTTATACCAGGCGTTCTGGTTGGAGAACCAGAGGCCGCGGTAGTAGTACTCGCTGTCGTAGCCGGCCGTCAGGTCGTAGGCGACCGGAGCGGGGGCGGCTGCGGCGGCGGTCTGGGCAAGACCGGTCGCGGCGAGGAGGGTGGTGAGGGTGAGGGCGGTGATGTGCTTCATGGCGATACCCCTAATGCTTACCCCGTGCCAAACCCCTAAACTGTGCCATTGGCACAGGAAATTGACCTTTTCAGGTCGTTTTTCAGCAAGATGACCTAAGTCTGCCTTTTTTTAGGCTGAAACTGCTGTGCGATTCTGAGCTCAGGCCGACCTATAGATCGCGAGATGCGCTTCCGCGGCCTTCGCCCAGCTGAAATCCTGTTTCATGGCCTGCTTGCGGAGCGCTTTGAAGGCCTTCGGCTGTGCGTAAAGATCGAGCGCCCGCTCCAAGGCCCAGGTGATGCCGCCTTGATCGGCGTGCTCGAAGACGATGCCGGTGCCATGTTCTTTGTCGTCCCAGCCGGTGACGGTGTCGGCGAGGCCACCGGTCGCGCGCACGATCGGTAGCGTGCCGTAGGCCATCGAATACATCTGGTTGAGGCCGCACGGTTCGAAGCGGCTCGGCATGAGGAAGAAGTCGCTGCCGGCTTCGATGCGATGTGAGAGGCCGTTGTCGTACCCGATGCGCACGGCGCACAGGCGCGGGAAATCAGCCGCGAGCCGACGATACTCGTTCTCGAGCGCGGCGTCGCCGCTGCCGAGCAGCACGAAGCGCAGTTTCTGTTCGCGCAGGAAACGCGGGAGCACGGCCACGGCGAGGTCGAGGCCTTTCTGGTCCCAGAGGCGCGAGATCACGCCCACGAGCGGAAGCTCGTCGTCCGTCGGCAGGTCGAGTTCGCGCAGGAGCGCAGTCTTGCACTCGGCCTTGCCGGCGGGCTTGGCCGCCGAGAACGCCTTCGCGAGATGCTTGTCGGTGGCGGGATCCCACTCGTCGCGATCGACGCCGTTGAGGATGCCGCTGAGCGCGCCCGCCCGACGACGCACGACCTCGTCGAGGCCGTAGCCGAAGGCGGGGGTGAGGATCTCCTGCGCGTAGGTCGGGCTGACGGTGATGACTTTGCCGGCATGCAGGATGCCGCCTTTGAGGAAGTTGACGCCACCGAGGCATTCCAGCTCCTGCGGGCTCCAGAGGAACTCCGGCAGTCCGAGGTAGGCCATGAGCCGGCGCGGGTGCAGGCCTTGGTGCTGCAGGTTATGGATCGAGAGCACCGTGCGAGCGCCGCCGAGGGCGGTGGGCTTGAGCGTGGTGTTGAGCAGCGCGGGGACGAGGCCCGCGGTCCAGTCGTGGCAATGGATGACGTCCGGGATCCAGCTGGTCGCGAGGCAGGCGTCCAGACCGGCCCGGCCGAAGAAGGCTGCGCGTTCGCCGGCATCTTCGCGTGCCGGGTAGATCTCCCGGGCGCCGTAGAAATCTTCGTGCTCGATGAACCAGGCTTCGAAGCGCGGCGTTACAGCGAGGGTGCGCACGCGGCAGGCGGCGCGGCGAGGGTCGCCGCTGACGCCGACCTTGAGCGATTCGATGAGCGTGCCCATCTGCTCGCGACCCGGGACCGAGCCGTAGAGCGGGGTGACGGCGCGGACGTCGTGACCGAGCGCGGCCAAGGCCTTGCCCAACGCGACGGTGGCGTCGCCGAGGCCGCCGGCCTTGGACCAAGGCGCGAGTTCAGGGGTCACGAAAAGAATTTTCATGCTTCGGAAGAGGGAGTCTGGGGTCGGCCGAGCCGGTTGAGGAGCGGCAGGAAGGCCACGAGCAGCAGGAGGGCGGCGACCATGGCGACGTTGCCCGCGAGGTCGTGCACCGAGCCGAGGGACGAGAAGCCCGCTTGGCCGTGCTCGATGCCTGCGAGGTCTCGGTCGAGCGATTTCGAGCCATGCTCCAAGGCGTGGAAGGTGAGGTAGGCGTTACGGCCGATGTTCAGCAGGATCGCGGTGAAGCCGGCCAGCGCGATCAGCGAGATCCGTCGCAGGAGCGCACCGGGGAAGCCGCCTTCGAGGAAGACCGCGCCGAGGAAGGCGCCGGCGAAGACGCAAGCGGACAGGGAGCGGATGCCGGAGCAGGCTTCCGCCACGCCGACGGCGTCGCCGTTCGGGAAGACGATGGTGTTGCCGTTCACGCGGATGACGTGCCCGCTCGCGCGCAGGAGGCCGGAGACGATTTCGGTGACGTTCGTGAGCAGCGCGCCTTTGATCTGGTTGTCGACGAGGTAGAGGAAGGGGCCGGAGATCAGCCACACGCCCGCAGGAAAGACGAGCAGGCCCACGGCGTGCCAGCGGGTGGCGGCGGTCGCCGGCGAATCCTGCGGTCCGCGCGCGGAAAGGTAACCGAACGCGAGCGCCGCGCCGGTGAGTCCGAAGGCGATGGCCAAGGTCGGCCCGACGCCGGTGCCGAAGACGGCCCGTGCCGCCGCGCCGAGTCCGAAGCAGGCGACAGCGAGGAAGGCGAGCAGCTGGACTAAGAGCAGGCCGGCGCGTGAGGCCGGTGCGGAGACATGGGAGCGTTCGCCGGTCAGCAGCGCGCGCAGTTCATCCCAGCGGTCCCAGAGTACGTAAGCCGAGAAGAAGGGCACGAGGTAGCCGAATCCGTAGTCATCCTTGGTGCTCCAGATGGCCCACTGGTCCCAAGCGGCGAAAGCCGCCATGCCGACCAGCAGCAGGCCGAGCCCGCGCGTCGTGCCATCGAGCGTGCCCGGCTTAGTGGCCTGTTCGTCCGCGGACATCAGAACCGGGGCACCGCGGCCAGCAGCGTCTTCGTGTAGGCTTCCCGGGGGTCGCCGAGGATCTGCGCGGGAGTACCTTGCTCGACGATCTTGCCTTTGGACATCACGAGGATGTGGTCGCTGACGTGCTCGACGACGGCGAGGTCGTGGGCGATGAAGAGGTAGGTGAGGCCGAACTGTTCCTGGAGGTCCTGGAGCAGGTTCACGACTTCGGCCTGGACGGAGACGTCGAGGGCCGAGACGGGTTCGTCGCAGATGATGAGCTCGGGCTGCACGGCGAGGGCGCGGGCGATGCCGATGCGCTGACGCTGCCCGCCGGAGAACTCGTGCGGGTGACGGCGGAGGTGCTCGGCCGGGAGCTGGACGCTGCGCAGCAGTTCGGCGCAGCGGGCCTCGCGGTCGGCGCGGGTCATCGCTGGGAAGTGGATTTCGAGCGGCTCGGAGAGGATGCTCAGGATGTCGGCCCGCGGGTTGAGCGAATTATACGGATCCTGGAAGATCATCTGGATCTTCTTACGCCAGGGGAGGAAGGCGGCGTTCGAGAGCCGGCCGATATCCTGGCCTTGGTAGCGGATGCTGCCGGCGGTCAGGGGGGCGAGCTTCACGATGGCGCGGCCGGTCGTGGTCTTGCCGGAGCCGGATTCACCGACGAGTCCGACCGTCTTGCCTTTCGGGACGACGAAGGAGATGTCGTCCACCGCCTTCTTCGGCGCGGCTTTCTGGAAGAACCAGGCGGCGCGGCCGGGGTAGTGGACGGAGAGTCCGCTGATTTCGAGGAGGTGGTCGCTCATCGGGAGACTTTGAGTTCCTCGGAGAGGGTGGTGAGGCGGCGACGACGCTGGCCGAGCCGCGGGATGCAGGCGATCAGCGCCTTGGTGTA
>JAUMEU010000089.1:0-6137 GCA_032120295.1 Opitutales bacterium
CCGAACTCACCCTTCCGGAGGCGCTCCAGTTCGAGGCGCATCTCTTTCACCACGTCCTGGGCGGAAGCCGGCGCCGTGCCGGCATAGAGGTAGAACATGCCCTGATCGACGACCTCGACCCGGGTGGCGCCGACGAAATAGGCCATGCCCTTCTCCTCGCGCACCCGGCGGAACAGGCCGCTGGCCATGCCGCTGAGGAGTTCTTCGGTGACATTCGCCGCGACGACTTCGTCGGGCGCGAAACCACAATGAGGAAAAGCCAGCGCCACCACGGCCTGCTCACCGGTGGCATGTTCCTGGAGGCGGGCGGCCGGCGCCGGTTTGTGCAGCGGCAAGGACTTCCGGGTGAAGGCGGCCTTCGGCAAGGAGCCGAAACGGCGGCGGATAAAGTCCATGACCGAGGCACGGTCGAAGGCGCCGCTGACGCCGACGACGACGTTGTCCGCGACGAGCAAGGCCCGGTGCAGCTGAGCGAGGTCACTCGGCTGGATCCGACCCAAGGTCTCCGGGGTGCCGCATGCATCGATGGCGAGCGGGTGCCCGCCGAAATACTGACGCTGCAGGCGCAGGCGCGCCTTCTCGACGATGTCGTCCTCGGCTTCGCGGCAGGCGCTGACCAAGGCGGCGCGTTCGGTGGCGAAGGTCTCGGGCAGGAACCTAGGCTCAAGGACGCCTTCCGTCACGAGTTCGGCGAGCTGGGCGAAATCCGAACTCAGGGCCTCACCCCACAGGCCGCAGGACACCTGCGAGCCGTGGTCCGCGAACGTGGCGCCGAGACCGTCGACGAGCTGGGCGACGTCTTCTTTGCTGCGTCGGGCGGTATCCCGGGCGAATAGGGTGCCCAGCAGACCCGTCGTGCCTCGCTTGGCTTCCTCCTCATAGGCCACGCCGGCCGCCAGGAACACGCCGAAGCCCGCCTTGGGGATGGTGTCGTCATGCTGCAGCACCACGCGGACCCCGTTATCCAAGGTGCACGTCTCGAACCGGTCAGGCGTGATGACGGCGGAAGGCGCCGTCGACGCCGCCAGGACCTTCGCGGAGCGCATGGTTCCGAAGGTGATGTTCTCCGGGCGGAGCCACTTGCGGGCCTCGCGGGTCAGGTCTTCGGCGCCGAGGCGCGCCAGGTGTTCCACGCCGCGCTGCGGCCAGGCGACATCGTGTCCGATCGTCGCCGCATGGGCGACCCGGCTGGTGAGGCCGTGGATGTTCTTCTGGCCGTTGACCATCCCCACGACGGACTGCCGACGCACCTTGGCGAACTCGTCGGGGGTGACGCCGCGTTGCAGGAGCCCGTCGACGGTCTCGGCGATGGCTCGCTCCACGACGGTCGTGTCCGCGCCGGCTTCACCGCTCCAGCTGCACCACGCCAGGCCGAGGTCGCGGATCCCGAAGCCGGAAGCGTCGATGGCGTGCACGAGCTTGCGCTTCTCGCGCAGTTCGCTCCACAGCAGGGAGCTGTTGCCGGCGCCGAGGACGCCGAGGAAAAGGTCGGTCGCGAGACGGCCCTCGTCGAAATATCCGGGGATACGCCAGCTGGAGACGCCCTTCACGGTGCTTACTTCGCGGACGAGATCCGCCCGGCGGACACCGCCCTGGGGCGGTTCGAACTGCCCCGGGGCTTCGGCGAGCGGCCGGCGGGCGAAACGTCCGAACCAGCGCTCCGCGGACGCGAAGGCCTCCTCCGGAGGCATGCTGCCTCCGATGGCTAGGACGACGTTCGCAGGCACGTAACGGCTGGCATGATAGGCGCGGAGGTCGTCCGGCGTGATGCGGATGAAGAGGTCGCGATGTCCGATGACGGGCTGACGGAACGCATGCGAACGCACGGACTCCTCGAGCACCGACTTCGCGAGCATCTGGTCATGCTCATCGTCGCACATCGCGATCTCACGCAGGATGACTTCGCGCTCCATCCTGGCGTCGGCGTCGGTGATCAGGGGGTCGAAGACCATGTCGGCGATGGCTTCCATGGCGGTCTCGAAACCTTCCTGCGGGGCGTCGACGTAATAGACCGTCCGGTCGAAGGTCGTGTAGGCGTTGGAAGAGCCTCCGCTGCGGTGGATGGCGTCGGTGAGTTCCCGGTTAGTGAAGCGTCCGGTGCCCTTGAAGACCATGTGCTCGAGGTAGTGCGAGATGCCGGAGCCCTCCCAGCGGCCTTCATGGATGCTGCCCGTGCGCACCCAGGCCTGGACGGTGCAAAGACCGATGCCGGGTCGGTGGGAGTAGATGACCTCGAGTCCGTTGGCGAGGACCCGACGTTCGGGCACGGGGCCGGCGATCTGGGCGAAACTCAGGCCTTCGAGGGTGGACATAGGGTGGATGTATGCCCTTCCCTCGCCGGGGCGCAAGTGCGACCCTGACACGGCGCCGGAGCACTCTGACATTGAAAACGCCGTCCGGCCTCCGTATCACCGAACCTCGCTTGCCGCGCTCCGCGGTCAACCCTCCCACTCCCCTGACCTTTCGATGTATATTCCGCCTGAAATCCGAGCCAATCTCGACGAAATCGAACGCCGCGCAGGCTACCTCTGGAAGTTCCTCGACGTCCCTGGCAAACAGGCCGCGATCGCCAAGCTCGAAGAGCAGATGGGCGCCCAGAACTTCTGGGACAGCCAGAAGGCCGCCCAGAAAGTCATCTCGGAGTGCAACGGGCACAAGAGCATCGTCGCCCCGCAGGTCGCGTTCCGCCGCCAGATCGAAGACGCCAAGACCCTCGCCGAACTGATCACCGAGTCCCCGGACGGTAGCGCCGACGCCGAAGTCGAGGAACTCCGCAAACTGGCCACCGACCTGCTCGCCGCCGTCTCCGACCTGGAGATCGCCTCTTTCCTTTCCGGACTGCACGATCGCTCCAACGCCATCGTCACCGTCAAAGCCGGCGCCGGCGGCACGGAGTCCAACGACTGGGCCGACCTGCTCTACCGCATGTACACGCGCTGGGCCGAACGTCGCGGCTTCAAGATCGAAGTCGAGGACATCGCCGAAGGCGAAGGCGCCGGCATCAGCCAGGCGACCTTCCGCCTCGAAGGCCCGAACGCGTACGGCTACGTCAAAGCCGAGCGCGGCGTCCATCGCCTCGTCCGCATCTCGCCCTTCGACGCCAACGCCCGCCGCCATACCTCCTTCGCGTCCGTCGACGTCGTCGCGGAAATCGACGATGACATCGACGTCGAGGTCAACGAGGCCGACCTACGCGTCGACGTCTACCGCTCCAGCGGCAAAGGCGGCCAGCACGTCAACAAGACCGAATCCGCGGTGCGCCTGACGCACATCCCGACGGGCATCGTCGTGGCCTGCCAACGCGAACGCTCCCAGGTCAAGAACCGCGCCCTGGCGATGAAGATCCTCCGCGCCCGCATCTACGAGAAGACCATCGACGACAAGCGCGCCGAGATGGAGAAATATTACGGCGAAAAGGGAGATATCGGCTGGGGTAACCAGATCCGTTCCTACGTCTTCCAGCCTTACCAGATGGTCAAGGACCTCCGCACCGGGGTCGAGACGGGCAACATCCAGGCGGTCATGGACGGCGATATCGACGCGTTCATCAACGGCTGGCTCCGCGCCGGCGGTCCGCGCACGCGCAACAAGGACATCAAGATCGAGGACTAAGTCCTCCGCGCCATGCCCACCCGGGACGTCCTCCGCCAGAAGCTCCTCGATACTCCGCTCTTCGCGGAGAAGATCTGGAAACTGTCGCCGGAACCGTGGGCGCTCACCGAAGCCCAGCTACGCGACCTCAAGCGCATCGGAGCGGCCTGCCTGAGCTACCACCGCGCGCTCGAACGCCTCTACGTCCGCTCCTTCTCGGGCAAGAAGATCCTCCGGAACCGCGAGGTCTACGCCCCTTGGGTCGCCGAATACCTCGACCGCTACAAGCCCGCGGGACTCGTGGCCCATGGCCGCCATCGCGCCGTCAAGCACCAGTGCCCCGTCGTCCTCCGGCCGGACCTCCTGATCACTGAGCAGGGCTTCACGATGACGGAACTGGACAGCGTGCCCGGCGGCGTCGGGCTGACGGCCTATCTCAACGAGGTCTACGCCGAGGACTATCCCGGCGTGATCGGCCGCAATGCCATGCCGGATCGCTTCATGGCTTCGCTGGCCCGCCTGACCCCGAAGGAGAAGTTCCCGCTGGTGGCGATCGTCGTCAGCGAAGAAGGCGCGACTTATCGTCCGGAGTTCGAATGGCTCGGCGAAAAACTGCGCTCGCTCGGACACGACGTGCACGTCGTCGAACCCTCCCAGGTCATGCAGATGGGCGACGGCTCCTACGTCCCCGTCGACGGCGCGCCGCGACGCGTCGACATCCTCTACCGTTTCTTCGAACTGTTCGACCTCGCCAACGTCAAGGGCGCCGACGGTATCTTCAACGCGGTCGAAGCCGGCACGTTGACGCTGACGCCACCGATGAAGGCGTTCCAGGAAGAGAAGCTCGGCCTCGCCCTGCTCCACCACCCTCAGCTCGCCGAGTTCTGGAAGGAGAACCTGCCCGAAGACCACCACGAGGCCTTGTTCCGTATCGTGCCGCAGACGTGGATCATGGAGAAGACGGAGCTCCCCCCGACCGCCGTGCTCCACGCGCCCGGCGTCAACGGCCGACCCATCCGCGAGTGGGCCGAGCTAGCCGAGGCTTCCCAGCGCGAACGCAACCTCATCATCAAGGCCAGCGGCTTCCATGAGACCGCCTGGGGGGCCCGCAGCGTGACCTTGGGCAGCGACGTCTCCCGTGATGAATGGCTCGAGGCCATCGAGGATGCCCTGAGCCCGGAGAACGAGACCTTCCACGTGATGCAGGCCTACCATAAGCCGTCCCGCCTGACCCACCCGGTCTACGCCGACGACGGCACCGTAGCGCCGGCCGAAGGGCGCGTCCGCCTCTGTCCCTATTTCTTCGTCGACGGCGATTCGGTCGAACTTTCGGGCATCCTGGCGACCTTCTGTCCGGCGGATAAGAAGATCATCCACGGGATGAGCGATGCGGCCTTGCTGCCCTGCCACGTGGTCGGCTGAGCCCCCTGCGTCGTCTTGCTTCCGGCCGGCTTTACGGCCAAGTTTGGTCCCATGAGACTCCTCGCCCTCGGTCTGCTCTCGCTCCTCGGCCTGTTTGGCGACCTCGCGGCCGCCGTCCGGACCAAGGTCGACCTGGTCAACCTGACCCCCGATATCCGACCAGGAGAGAAGGCGCTCATCGCGATGCGCTTCCGCTGCGACCCGCACTTCCACATCTACTGGAAGAACCCCGGCGACGCCGGCCAGTCACCCACGGTGGAATGGCAGGAGAAGACCGGCACCACGGTCGGCGATTTCGTCTGGCCCGGCCCCAAGATGCTCGACCAATCCGGCGTCTATAACTTCGTCTATGAAGACGAGACCTTGCTGCTCATGGAAGTCGCCGTCCCGGCCGGTGCCAAAGGCGCGCTGACCTTCAAAGGCAAAGCCGAGTGGCTCGAGTGCGACGACTCCGGCTGCTGGCCGCATGATAAGCAGGTCGAACTCACCGTGCAGGTAGGCGCGGGCAACGTCGCCTACAAATACGACCCGAAGCTCTACCCGGCGCTCCGCCCTCGCCTCACCACGAGCGCGACGAGCGATGGCAAGCTGCTCACGGTCGCCGTCCCGGCCGGTGAGAAACTCCCGCAGACGTGGTTCCCCGAGCGCGGCTTCGTCGCCCCGACCGCGACGGCCAAGCAGAAGCAGGCCGGCGGCAACGTCGTCTTCGAGCTGGCGGACGCCACGGAGAAGCTGGATTCGGGCGAGCTGATCTTCACCACGCGGGCGGCCGATGGCGGCTTCGTGGACATCAAGGCCGTCGTGGGCGGAGCACCGGCCAAAGCCGCGCCCGGCCCGGCGGCCACGCCGACGAAGACCACGGGAGAATGGCAGCCCTGGTCGCCGGAAGCCCAGGCGAAGGCCTTGGCCGAAGGCAAGACGGTCTACGTCGACTTCACCGCACGCTGGTGCGCCACCTGCCAGATCAACAAGCGCGTCTACACGCAGGGCGACGTCGCGCAGGCGCTTTCGTCCGCCGGTGTGGTCATGCTCAAGGCCGACTGGACCAAGAAGGACGAGGTCATCGCGCAGGAGCTCGGCAAGTACGGACGCACCGGCATCCCGCTGAACGTCATCCTCAAGGC
>JAUMEU010000090.1:0-13490 GCA_032120295.1 Opitutales bacterium
CCGACTTCGGCAAGGAAGTCATCCCCGGCCTGCTCGCCTCGAAGCGCATGATGGCCTACGTCTTCGACGGTTATTGGGAAGACATCGGCACGGTCGGCTCCTTCTGGGAGTGCAACCTGACCCTCACCGACCCGGTGCCCCCGTTCGACTTCTTCGACGGCCAGAACCCCGTCTACACTCACTCCCGCTACCTCCCGCCGGCCAAGCTGAACGGCGCCCGTTCTTCTCGCGTGCTGATGGCCGATGGCGCGATCGTCGACGACTCCGAGCTCACCCGTTGCGTGGTGGGCGTGCGTTCCGTCATCCGCGGCGGTTCCCGCCTCGAGAACGTCGTGATGATGGGCGCCGACGCCTTCGAGCGTCCGCATGACCTCGCCCGCAATCATTCCCTTGGCCGTCCCGACATCGGCGTCGGCGCCAACTGCCTCATCCGGAACGCGATCATCGACAAGAACGCGCGCATCGGCGAAGGCAGCCGGCTGGCGCCCACGGGTCTCCCGGAGAAGTGGGAGACGGAAGCCTTGTTCGTCCGTGACGGCGTGATCGTCGTCAAGAAGGGCGCGATCGTGCCTCCGGGCACGGTGGTCGGGGAATGAAGACCTACGCCCTGACGTATTGGTTCACCTGGGCTTTCCTGGTGGTCGCCGCCGCCCTCACGGGCGTGGCTTCGCTCGAAGGCGCCTTCTTCGGCGGACTCTTCGCCTCCGGGCTCTCCGCGCTGCTCACGCGCCCTTATGTGCGCGCGGGCGTCCGCTATGCGCCGTTGCTCGGCGCGACCGCCGGCACCCTCTGGGTCGTCGCGATGTTCTTCCGGCTGCGATGGTTCGGTCGGG
Organism: Opitutales bacterium; assembly: GCA_032120295.1. Classification (GTDB taxonomy): domain Bacteria; phylum Verrucomicrobiota; class Verrucomicrobiia; order Opitutales; family UBA953; genus UBA953. Next base: position 834 of record JAUMEU010000090.1, read on the forward strand.
CCGACGATTTCCTGTCTGCGCAGTGGACGCTGGGCATCGATATCTCGGTGCATGCCGCCGGTTTCGCCGGCGCCGGCCTGCTCGTCGCCTTACGTGAACGTCACGACTTCGGCCGCGCCCTGGGCGGCGGCTTGCTGCTGGCGGCGGCGATGACGGCGGTGCCTTATGGCGTGATCGCCTGGATCGATCACCGCGTCGCGGGTCCGTTGGAAGTGGTGTTGCTGGTCCATGCCGATGTCCGGCCCGATGAAGGCCCGGTGAGACGCGCCGGCGCGGTGCGCGTCGAACTCACGCCGGCCGAGGCGGTTTTTCTGAAGGAACGGATGCTCGTCGTGGACGGCCCGGGCGGGACCGAAGTCCTGGATGAGGCCGGCCGCCGATACTGGCCGCTCTGGCGGCGTCGCTTCGTCTACCCTGGTAATCCGGGCGGGCCCGTCCGCACCTTGGTGGTGCTCTTGCCGCCGGATCTTGCCGCCGACACTTGGGAACTGCCGGTCCATCAGGACTCGACCGGGCTGGCGCTGACCGTCCTTGGTCCGGCCAAGGGCGTCCGTTTCAGCGGAGGTCCGGTCAGTCAGGCCGTCCGCCTCGAACTTTCGCTCGCCGTCAGATCGCGCGAAGGCGTCTCGGCCTATCAGTATCTGCAAGCCGAGGTCTTCCGTCGCTCCCCGGTCGGTGATCTCTACGTCCCGGTCCAGGCCAAGGGCCTCGCGCCGGCTTTCCCGACCACGGCGGTCGACGAGCCCGCCAAGCCTGCTGACCCAGTCAAGGGTCGTCCCGTCCGTCCGCAGTTCGGCGAGGCGCCCGCGGCCAAGTGAGCCGGGTCAGGTCGTCGAACTGAGGAAGTCGCGGTGCAGGGTGGCGTAGGCGCCTTGCTTGCCGAGGAGCTCGTCATGCGTGCCGCGTTCGACGATGCGTCCGGCGTCCAGCACCAGGACGCAGTCGGCCTTGCGGATCGTGCTGAGGCGGTGCGCGACCACGAAGCTGGTGCGGCCTTTCATCAGGCGCGTGAGCGCGACCTGGAGGCGGGCTTCGGTCAGCGTATCGACCGCGCTCGTGGCTTCGTCGAGGACGAGGATCCGCGGATCGGCCAGCAGGGCGCGGGCGAAGGCTACCAGTTGCTGCTGGCCCATCGAGAGGCCGCGGCCTTTCTCCGAGCAGGGCGTGTGGATGCCAGCCGGCAGGGCTTCGATAAGGTCGAGGCAATCCAGATCGCGGAAGGCTTGGCGGACCTCTTCGTCGTTCGCCTCCGGGCGGGCGGCCTTCACGTTGTCGGCGATCGTGCCGGCGAACAGGAAGTTCTGTTGGAAGACGAAGCCCATCTGGCGGCGGAGGGTGTCCTGGCGCAGGCCGGCGAGGTCGTGCCCGTCGACGAGCACCTGGCCGGAGAGCGGGAGCTGGAATTTCGCGAGCAGGCCGATGATCGTCGACTTGCCGGACCCCGTATGGCCGACGAGGGCGATGACCTGCCCCGGTCGGGCGGTGAAGCAGATTTGGTGCAGCACCGGACGGTCCGGGACGTAGGCGAAGCCGACGTCGCGGAATTCGACTTGCCCGTTCAAGCGAGGGCAGACGGCCGCGCCAGGCTTGTCGGTCCAGGCCGGGGGCGTGTCGAGCACGCGGAAATAGCGTTCCGCCCCCGCCATCGCGAGGGTCGCTTCGGAGAGCTGCGTCCCGATGATCGTGATCGGCGAGAAGAACAGGTCAGCGAGGAAGAAGAACGTGACCAGGTCGCCCAGTCCCGTGCCTGTGCCGGAGAGGGCGGCCCAACCGCCGACGCCGATGAGCGCGGCCATGAACCCATGCGCGTTGAGTTCCAGCAGCGGGAGGTAGAGGGAGGTCAGGCTGGCGGTCTTGACGACGTTGCCGGCCAGGCTGCGCACGAGCCGCGTGAAGATGCCGGCGTTGGTGTCCTCGCGGGCGAAGCCCTGGGTGACGCGGATGCCCTGGACCGTCTCGGCCAGAGCCGACGTCACGCGGGAGAACGTCTCCTGCTGCACCCGGGAAGCGTGCAGGATCTTGCCGCGGAAGAAAGCGTGGACGAGCAGCAGGCAGGGCACGATGGCCAGCAGGACGAGGAACAACCTGGGGTTGACCAGGAGCATCAGGCCCGCGGCGCAGGTCATCTGGCCGAACGAGACGAAGGTGATGAAGAAGTTATTCTGGACGCCGTTGCGCATCGCTTCGATGTCCGAGATCATGCGGCTGATCAGGCTGCCGTGGCGGCGGGCGTGGAAGAACGAGAGCGGCTGCGTGAGCAGGTGCGCCATCAGGCGGTCGCGGAGGTCCCGGAGCACGTTCTCGCCGATCTGGTGCGCCAGCCGGATGCGCCAATAGAGGGCGACGTCGGCCACGATGAAGAAGACCGTGAAGAGAGCGAGGGCCCGGAAGGTCGCGGCGCCGTCGCCGGCCTGGACCGGGCCTTTGATGATGACGCCGACGAACCAAGCGAGGCCAGGCAGGGCCATCCCCCGGAAGACGCAGAGGCAGAGCAGCGTATCACGCTGGAGACGATGCGGGCGGGTGAAGGCGAACAGGCGGGTGATGGTGGACCAGCGCAGGGGCAGCCGGTCCGGCTCTTCTTCGTCGGGACGGAGGCGGCGGACCGCGATCTCGAGGGGCGGCTTGCTCATGCGGGGGCTCCTTCCGATTGGACGAGGATCGCCCGGCGATAGTGACCGTCCTCCGCCATCAGCTGGGCGTGCGTGCCGACCTGCGTGAGGCGGCCGCGGTCGAGGACGAGGACGAGGTCGGCCCGGCGGAGGGTGCTCAGGCGATGCGCGACGATGAAGGTCGTGCGGCCGGCCATCGCGGATTCCATCGCCTCCATGATCTCCTTCTCGGTCTCGGGATCGATGGCTGAGGTCGGGTCGTCGAGCAGCAGCACCGTCGGTTCGAGGAGCAGCGCGCGGGCGATGGCGATGCGTTGGCGCTGGCCGCCGGAAAGGTTCACGCCGCCTTCGCCGAGGAAGGTCTCGTAGCCCTCGGGCAGCGCCTTGATGAAGTCATGGGCGCCGGCGATGCGCGCGGCGCGTTCGATGCGTTCCTGCGTGGCCTCGGGGTGGCCGAAGGCGATGTTCGCCGCGATCGTGTTGGAAAAGAGGAAGTTCTCCTGGAAGACCATGCCGACCTGACGGCGAAGCTCGGGCAGCGGGAGGAGCCGGATGTCATGCCCGTCCAGCGTCACCCGTCCGGACCGCGGGTCGTAGAAGCGGGGGATGAGCGAGAGCAGGGCGGACTTGCCTGCGCCCGTCGCGCCGGCGATGGCGATACGCTGGCCGGGCTCGGCGACGAACGAGAGATCGCGCAGGACCGTGGCGTTATCCTGGAATTCGAAGCTGACGTTCTCGAAGGCCACGCGGCCGAGGAAGCGGCCGGGAGAGCTCGCGCCGGCCTCGGTTTCGACGCCTGGGTCGGTGTCCAGGATCTCGAAGATACGTTTTGCGCCTGCCAAGGAGACCTGCGCGTTGTCGACGACCGAGGCGAGCGTCGTCACCTGGGCGGAGAACAATTGCAGCAGGCCCGCGAAGGCGACGAGGCCGGTGCCGAGGGCGAGCTCACCACGGGCGACCATCCAGCCGCCGTAGCCGATCAGGATGGCCATCGAAAGACGGTTGAGGGCGTCGATGACGGGCCAGAACAGCGCGACCTCGCCGAAGACCTTCCGTTTCTGGACGCGGATCGCCTCGCTCCAGCCGGCGAAACGTCCCTGTACGCGCGGTTCCAGCGCGAAACCTTTGACGACCTGGATACCCTGCACGTTCTCCGAGAAGCCGAGCACCATGCGGTCCATCAGCTCGCGGTTTTCCTCGTAGGCCGGGCGGACCTTGCGGGAGAAGCGGATCGCGAACCAGACCTGGAAGGGCAGGACGGAAAGGCAGGCCAGCGTGAGCCGCCAGTCGGTGCGGAACATGTAGGCGGCGCAGGCGGCCAGGGTCAGGGCGATGATGGCGAGCTGCAGTACCACGCCTTCGATGAAGAGCCGGATGGCATGCGCATCGGACGTGACACGGTTGATGATCGAGCCGCTGGCGTTGGAGTCGAAGAAGCGGAAGCTCAGCTGCTGGAGCTTGGCGAAGACCTGGGAGCGTAGGTTGACGACGATGCGGCCGTGCAGGAAGCGCACGGAGACGAGGCCGAAGACGAAGGCGAGCGTCGCCCGCAGGACGGCGGCGACGAGGATGCCGGCTCCCAGCCAGACGAAGACGGCCTTGTCCGTGACGTCGGCGGGCACGAAGAAGGGCAGGGCCGGCGCGGCGACGGTGCGGTCGGCGCAGTGGCGGACGAAGTCGATGCCCACGCCGGCCAGCGCGATGACGGCGACGGTCAGGAAGACGACGGCGAGCTGGAGGCCGAGAAGCTGGAGGCAGTCCGCGCGATAGGACCAGGCGATCCGCAGCAGCCGGCGCAGCGTGTCGTCACGGGCGTCGGCGTTCGGAGCGGCGGGGTCGGCGGGCATGCGCGTCAGGGCGCAGGCTGGCTCAGCGGATCATCTGGCCTTCGCGCGAAGCCTTCTTGCGGAACTCGGCGAGGATGCGGGCGGTGAGCAAGCCGGGCTTGCCGGTGCCGATCTTACGGGCGTCGACTTCGATGACCGGGATGACTTCCGCGGCGGTGCCCGTCAGGAAGCATTCGTCGGCGTTCCAGACGTCGTAGCGGGTGATGTTCGTCTCGACGGTCGGGATGCCGAGGGCGGCGGCGACTTCGAGGGCGACCTGGCGCGTGATGCCCACGAGGGCTCCCGCGTGGGAGGCCGGGGTGATCAGGCGGCCCTTGTGGATGAGGAAGACGTTGTCGCCGGTGCACTCGGAGACGTAACCCTGCTCGTTGAGCATGAGGCACTCGTGGAAGCCATGCTGCTGGGCTTCCATCTTCGCCATGATGTTGTTCAGGTAGTTGAGAGACTTGATCATCGGCGGCAACGCGGCCGGGCTGATGCGACGCGTCGGCGCGGTGATGATGCGCATGCCTGTGGCGTAGAGTTCCTCGGGGTAGAGCTTGATGGTGTCGGCGATGCAGATGATCGAAGGGGTCGGGCAGTTCTTGGGCGAGAGACCGAGGTCGCCGAACCCGCGGGAGACGACGAGTCGGATGTAGCCGTCGGTCAGGTTGTTGCGGCGGCAGGATTCGCAGACGATCTCGGCGATCTCCTTGCGGGACCAGGGCATCTCGAGGCAGAGGGCCTTGGCCGACATTTCGAGGCGCTCGAGGTGCTCGTCGAGGCGGAAGACGCAGCCTTGGTAGAGGCGGATGCCCTCGAAGATGCCGTCACCATAAAGGAAACCATGGTCGAAGACGGAGATCTTGGCCTCGGCCTTGGGGTAGAACTTGCCGTCGATGTAGACTTCCATGGTGGTGAAAAAGCCAAGTTGGCGGGTGAGGGCAGGTTTTTCCAGCCCGAAAGCCCCTTTTAAGGCGGCAATCTGCGGCACTCAGCCCGCTTCGCGGACGGCCAGGCGGAATTTACCCGAATCCTCAGGGGCGATCAGGCCGACGGACTCTGCGGTGACGGAGGCGCCCAAGAGGCGGCCGAGTTCGGCGGTCAGCGTTGCTTGGGCGGAGCCGAGCGCGTCGCCTTCGGTTTCGGGCAGCAGGAAGAGGTGGGCCGAGCCGTCCGGCTTCTGGCGAAGCTGGTAGTGGGCGATACCGCTGATTCCGACGAAAACTTGGTCGAGCATGCGCGTGGTCAGGTTGCGCCCATCGGCGCCGCGGAGAGCATCCCGTTTACGTCCGTGGACGAGGTAGCCGCCGGCGACGCGTTCGACGTAGTCGCCGATCTCATAACGCAATAAAGGGAGATAAGGGTTCGTGAGCGTCGTGACCAGCAGTTCGCCGACGCCGTCGACGGCCGTGGATTCCAAGAGCGCGGTCTCCGGGCTCGGCCGCATGACGCCGTCGGTCTCGACGAGCAGGTGGCCCGTTTCGCTGGAGCCGTAGAGGTCGATCACCGGCACGCCGAACACCCGCTCCATGATGGCGCGGTGCGTGACGCTGGTGAACTCGTAGCTCGTCAGGATGAAGCGCAGGGAAGGGAAGCGTCGGCCGTGGCGCTCGCAATGCAGGGCGAACCAAGCGCCGTGCACCGGGTCGACGTCGAGGAAGGCGGGTGCCCAGGCCGCGACTTCGTCGGCCATGACGGCCAGTTTGTCGTCGCCGAGGCTGAAAGGGATGCGCGTCTGGTTGACGTAGCGGCTGTCGCCTAAGGTACGTTGTTCGAGGTTGAGCCAGCGGTTATGACAGCTGACGCCGCTGCAACCCGGCGTCGTGAGGACGGCACGGCGGAGGCTGGTGCGTTCGCCGAAGCACTCGGCGATGAAGGGATTCCGGAGCAGGGCGCGATGCTCTTGTTCGGCCCACCAGGTCTTGCCGAACACCACGCGCACGCTGGCGCCGGAAGTGCCGGAGGTGCTCTCCTCCTCAATCAGGCCGCGGGCGAGGAGCGATGCGACGGTCAGGCCGGCCGACAGAAAGCCTTCGGGCGAATGCTCGCGCAGCTGGCTCTTCGTGATGCGGGGCAGGTCGGCGAGTTGAACCGAATGGTCGGCGAAGGCCGCCTTCCAGTCGCCGGAGTCATAGAACGGCACCCCGGCGGTCTGGGCGATGGCTGCCTGCGGGCGCGCGGCCTCGTTAGAGGTACGGGCGGAAGGCGGCGAGGTGAGCGACATGCCCACAACGAGCAGGCAAGGGGGGTGAAAGCAAAACGCCGGTGATTTTTAACGGCGGAATAAGGCCATATAGGCAGCGACTGGGCGCTGGGACGGAACTATCAGGATTGAACGAGGTCTTTTGTCCTCATATCACCCCGCATGCGATTACCCCGTCGATCCTTCCTGCGCAAAGCCGCCGTCGCTGCACTGGGCTTCACGATCATTCCCCGGCACGTCCTCGGCCGTGGCTTCGTCCCGCCCAGCGAGACCCTGAACCACGTCATCGTCGGCTGTGGCGGCATCTCCTCCATGCACTCCGAGCCGCGCATGACGGGCAAGAACCGCATCGTCGGCATCTGCGACGTCGACGCCCAGCGCATGCAGAAGAAACTCGAGCGCATCAAGCAGGCCGGCGGCGGCACGCCGATGACGGCCGAGGATTTCCGCGAGGTCATCGCGATGCCCGACGCCGACGTCGTGCACGTCTGCACGCCGCCCCATTGGCACGGCGTCATTGCCGCCATGGCCGCCCGCCGGGGCAAGGCCGTCTGGTGCGAGAAGCCGCTGACCCGTACCATCGGCGAAGGCCTCGCCCTGAGCCGCGTCGTGCAGCAGACCGGCGTGCCGTTCCGCGTGAATACCTGGTTCCGCCTCAACCGCACCAACTACTACGGCGTCGGACCGGCCCGGGAGATCCGCCGCGTCGTCGCGAGCGGCGTCCTCGGCGGCCCGCTGACCGTGCGCCTCGCCCCAGTCGGCGGCATCCAGTGGAAGGTTAATCTCTGGACGGGTAAGCCGGACCTTAAGCCGGAGCCCGTCCCGTCCCATCTCAATTGGGACCTCTACTGCGGTCCCTCGGCGTTGATTCCATATCACCCGCACCGTTGCCACGGCTCCTTCCGCGGCTATTGGAACTTCGATCAAGGCGGCTTGGGTGACATGGGTCAGCACTTCCTCGATCCCGTGCAGTATTTCCTCGGCAAGGACGGCGAATCTCCCGTCACCGCCGAATGCGACGCCCCGGCGCAGGACGCCATGGCCTGCGGCGTCTGGAAGACCGTCACGCTCACTTACAAGGACGGCACGCGTATCATCCTCGAGTCCGAACTCGCCGAGCGTAACCCCGAGAACCCCTTCCTCGAAGGCCCGAACGGCAAGCTCTTCGCCGGCATGCGTTGCAGCCGCCCGGAGCTGCTCGTCAAGGCCGCCGAGTCCCCGCTGCCGGAATACCAGGAAGACGATTTCGACGTATGTGCCCGCGAGAAGCGTCCGTTCGGCTACGGCGTCCACGAGGCCTTCCGCAGTTCGACGCTCGTCAATCTCGCCGCCCTCAGCGTCCGCCTCGGTCGCAAGCTTACCTTCAAGGCCGACGGTTCCGGCTTCGTCGGCGACGACCAGGCCAACCAACTCCACTCGCCCGTCTTGCGCGGCCAATGGTCGATCTGAGAACCCTTCCTTTTCCGACCATGAAACTTCTCCCGATCCTCTTCGCCTGCGCCGCCTGTCTGACCGGTTCGGCCGCCGACGTCCCGACCGACGCCACCTTCGCCGACCTCGCGGTCCCCGAGAAGCGCCTCGCCGCCCAGCAGGCGATCCTCGACCACTCGCGCGGGTTCACGAACGCCTCGCCGGAGGCCAAGGCTTGGTTCGAGCGCGTACGGACCGCGGCCAAGACCCTCGAGAATCCGGAAGGGCAGGCGGCCTTGCACCAAGTCCTGTTGTTCGACCCCAACCCGAAGCCGCGTCTGCCGCTCAACCCCAGGCAACCGAACACTTACGACGACCCCGAAGGCACCACGCCGGAGACGAAGCTCGCCCAGCTCGAGCGCATGCTCGACCAGCGTCGCTCCGCGAAGGAATCCCCGTTGACTGTCGAAGAGCTCGTCGCGCTTACCCGGCAGGAAGATTTCGCGACCGCCCAACGCGCGAACCGTCTGCTGCGCCGCGTGAGCGGGAGCGCCGCCGCGCCGATCCTCTGGGAACGCCTGGGCAAGCTCTCGCAACGTTCGCAAGTCCAGGAGGTCGAGGACGAGATCCTGCGTCTCCCCTTGTCGCTGGCCGCCAAGCATATCCCGACGGAGCCCGCCGGCACCTCGCTCGCGTCCAAGGCCGCGTGGGTACGGATCATCGCCGTCCGCGCTTCCAATAGCCCGAAGATCCGCGCCGCTCTCAAGGCGTCGCTCCTCCCGTTGCTCAAGGGCCCCGCCAACGAAGTCACCGAAGCCGCTTGGGCCGCCGTACCCCGGTTCTTCGTCGAAGCCGACCGCGCCGCCTTGACCGAGGCCGCGCAGGGCCTCTCCGAACGCCTGGCGCCGAAGGCCAAGGCCGCGCTGGACGCCTTGCCCGCCAAGTAATCCTCCCGACGCTTGTCGCTTGCCGAGGGGCGGGCGGAGCCTTGCTATGGTCGCATGTCGCCCGTGGCCAACAAGGACAACTCGCCGAACCTGATCCTCGCCGGTTTCATGGGCACGGGGAAGTCCGCGCTGGGACGGCAGCTGGCCAAGCGTTGGCGCCGCCGTTTCTATGACACCGACGAACTCGTCGAGCAGCTTGCCGGGGCCACGATCGCCGACCTCTTCGCCCAGCACGGCGAGGAGCATTTCCGCGGGCTCGAGCGCCAGGTCGTCGAGAGCATGCTGCCGGATTACGGCGGCGTCATCGCCTGCGGGGGCGGGCTGGTCGTGCCGCCCGGCATGGGTGAACTCGTGCGTGCCAAGGGCATCGTCGTCACCCTGTTCGCCTCGGTGGACACCATCCTGCGCCGGACCGCGGGTAATTCCCGGCGCCCCTTGCTCAAGGGCGATGATCCCGAGGCCCGCGTCCGCGAACTGATGAAGAAGCGCGAGCAGGCCTACATGCAGGCGGGCATCGCCGTCTACACCGACGGCCGGTCCTTGCAGCAGCTCTGCGTGATCGTCGAGCGCGTGTATGAGCGCGAGGCCCGGGCCTTACTCAAGTCGCGTCCGAAGCCGGAGTGACGAACGCGTTGCTGGACGGCTGCTGGTCGCGGAAAATCCGCACGGCGGCCAGGAATTCTTCCCGGTCGACCGCGAAGGCGCCGAGGCTGGCGAGGTGCGCCGTCGGCACCTGGCAGTCGATGAGGACGAAACCGGCCGCGGCGAGCCGGGCCACGAGGGTCGCGAAGCCGACCTTCGAAGCGTCGGCTTTGAGGTGGAACATCGACTCGCCGTGGAAGAGCCGGCCGAGGGCCACGCCGTAGAGGCCGCCGACCAGTTCGCCCTGCCAGCTCACTTCGACGCTGTGGGCGATGCCTCGGCGGTGCAGCTCGCAGTAAGCCGCGATCATTTCCTCGGTGATCCAGGTGCCGTCCTGGCCGGGGCGGGGGACTTCCGAACAGCGGCGCATGACCGTCTCGAAGGAGCGGTCAAAGGTGACCGTCCAGCCCGCCTTCCGCATCGTCTTGCGGAGGCTGTCGGTCAAGCGGAGGTCCGCCGGCCGCATCACGAAGCGCGGATCGGGACACCACCATTTCACCGGCTCACCGGCGGAGTACCACGGAAAGATGCCGGCCCGATAGGCGCCGATCAACTTTTCCGCGTTCAGTTTCCCGCCGCGCGCCAAAGGCGCTTGCTTGGGTCCTTTCGCCGGGTCGCCGCGGGTCCATTCCTGCATCGCCGACACCTTCGGCGAAAGTGCCCCCGCGGGCAAGTTTAGTCCTTGGTGATATTGTAGACCGACGGAATCGAGATGCCGAGCTCAGCCGCGATCTCGCGGACGGGCGCGCCTTTGCGGCGCATCGCCTGGGCCTTGTTGCGCATGCTGTCGGAAATCTGGGCCCGGGCTCGGTTAGGTCGAGAGAGCAGTTTGATCAGACGCTTGGCGAGCTCGGGCTTGGAGAGGCTCGCGACTTCGCGCTCGATGAGCGACTGCCGTTCGCTGTGCTCGTCTTCCCAGGTCTGGACGGCCAGGTCGCGGGCCTTGGAGAGGGCGGCGCGGACGTAGGCGTCCTTGGAGGTGAAGGCGGAAGGGTCGAGGTCGATTTTCATAAGTGAGAGACTTGGGCCGGGGTGGCGTTGGCTTGTCTTAGACAATCCCAACATCACTTCCGTTCCATCCATCATTTTATAATATTCCGAATTGTCAAACTTTGGTAAAAAGTTTTCACCCTACCTCACCTCGCGACCTCGCCTCACTTGCTCCAATCGAGCATGCGGCGCAGCGGGATCTCGGCGGCGGCGCGGACGTTTTCAGGCAGGTTGATTTCCGGCGTGCCGTCGCGGAGGCAGTCGCGGACCTTCGTCAGCGTGTTCATCTTCATGAACTTACAATCATTGCACGAACAGCGGTCGGTCGGCGCGGCGACGAACGTCTTGCCGGGCACTTCCTTGCGGAGGCGGTGGATCATCCCCGATTCCGTCGTAATGATGATGGTGTTCGCGGCCTGCTCCTTGCACCAGCCGACCATCAGCTCGGTCGAGCAGACCATGTCGGCCAGGTCGCGGACGGCTTCGGTGCACTCGGGGTGGGCCACGACCGGCGCGCCCGGGTGGGCCGCTTTGGTGCGGAGCAAGGCGCCCGGCGTGAACTGCACGTGGGCGTAACAATTTCCAGGCCAGAGCTGCATCGCCCGGCCGGTCTTGCCGGAAACCCAGCGGCCGAGGTTCTGGTCGGGGACGAAGAGGATGTTCCGGTCGGCGGGCACGCGGCTGACGATCTTGGACGCGTTGCCGCTGGTGACGATGACGTCGCTGAGCGCCTTCACCGCGGCGCTGCAGTTGATGTAGGCGACGACGTAGAGCGAAGGATCCGCGTCCTTGGCGGCGGCGAGTTTTTCCGCCGGGCAGGAATCGGCGAGCGAGCAGCCGGCGGCGAGGTCGGGCAGCAGCACGCGGCGCGTGGGGTTCACGATCTTGGCCGTCTCGGCCATGAAGTGCACGCCGCAGAAGACGATGGTGGACTGCTTGGCTTCGGCGGCCTTGTAAGCGAGGCCGAGCGAATCGCCGACGTAGTCGGCCACGCCTTGGATGTCTTCGCACTGGTAATTGTGCGCGAGGATGAGGGCGTCCTTGGCCTTCTTCAGGGCGATGACTTCCTGCTGCAGCGCGGAGAGGGGCGTCCCGCCGAGGGGCAGGGGAGGGAAGACGGAGGCGGTCGGGTAGGTGGTCATGTGCGGGCGGGCTTGCGACGAGGGCAACGATCGTTGAGGCAGGCGGCGGTGACCTGGAGTTTCTGGGAGATGGGACGCATGCCGTGCTTGGCGGCCACGGCCTTGCCATACCATTCCATGAACGGCGCGTCGACCTCGACGATCGAATCGCAGTTCTCGCAGATCAGCTGGGCGCGGAAGGTGGCGCTGCCGGCTTCGGCGAGGTAATACTTCTGGTCGCGGCCGACGTCCATCTCGCGGATGACGTTGCTGCCGACCAGGAGGGGTAGGGCGCGGTAGATCGTCGCGCGGGAAACGCTGCGGTCGAGCGAGCGGGCTTTCTTGAGCAGGTCCTCGGCCGTGTAGTGTCCCTGGATCGTCCGGGCCGCTTCGAAGACCGCCATCCGTTGCCGGGTCGCCCGCAGGCCCTTTTCGGCGATGAACGCCTTGAAGGCTCCGGATTGGACGGCGGATTCTGGGTTGGGTTGCTTGGGCATGCCGATTTGAGACACTTTTGATACTGAAAGCCCTCGCGTCAACACGGGACGCGTCATTGACACCCGACCCCCGGAGCCCTTCATTTACCCTCTTTTCCCCTTGGGAAAGCCCGCCTACCGATGACTCAGAATACGGACGACCTACGCATCCGCAGCCAGCACCCCTTGCTGTCTCCTGCCCTCGTGCTCACCGAACTACCGGTCTCGGAGCGCGCCGCCGAGGTCGTCGCGACCGCCCGCCGGGACGCCGCCAAGGTCATGTCGGGCCAGGACGACCGCCTGATGGTCATCGTCGGCCCCTGCTCCGTCCATGACACCCGGGCCGCCCTCGAGTATGCCGCTTTGTTGAAGAAGGAGGCGCAGAAGCATGCCGCCGAACTGCTGGTCGTCATGCGCGTCTATTTCG
>JAUMEU010000091.1:0-4074 GCA_032120295.1 Opitutales bacterium
CGTTCGTCGCCTTCATCGCCTTCGCGATCGTCGCCGCCGTCTTCGAAGTCAGCTCCAGCTTCCGCTTCTAAGGGTAGGGACAGCACCACGTGCTGTCCTCCGTGCAAAAGTGCAAATCGGCCTGCGTCCGCGCAGCGGGGTCTGACTTCGTTCGGCATGCTGAACGTGTCTGACCCCGTCTGCTGCCTGCCGTCCGCGCCCTTCAAGCCCCGTCTTCCTCGGGTAGGGTCGGGACCGCGTCACGACATAGCGGCGTCTTGTATCACAAGTTCTCAGGTCCCAGGTCTCGGCTCTCAGGTCTCTGGCACGGGTGTTCAGGCACAGGTGCGGGTGCCGGGCGAAATTCAGATCCTGAACCTGTACCCGAACCCGAACCCGGCTCCCGACGGCTGAGACCCGAGACCTGAAAATGAATCCCCCTGCTTCGGGTAGGGTCGGGACCGCGTCACGACATAGTCGCCATGGGTAGGGCTGACCACCCTTGGTCAGCCGTTTATCTCCAAGGCATGGTCGGCACTGCGTGCCGACCTAGTTGTCTTGGGTAGGGATGACCGGCCCGGTCATCCTTGGGCGCGCGGGCCGCACGCCCCTACCTCCGTAACCCCATCCCCAGGGAGACCGGAAACCGGAATGTTACCTGCGGCCATTAAACCCATTCTCAGGTCCCAGGTCTCGGCTCTCAGGTCTCTGACACGGGTCCTCAGGCACAGGTGCGGGTGCCGGGCAAATTTAGATCCCGAACCTGTGCCCGACCCCGAAAGTTTTCCCTGCCCCTACCCCTATCCCTACCCCTACCCCTTAACTCACCTTTGCACTTTTGCACGCGGCTCCGCCGCAGTTGCACCTTTGCACTGCCTCTTCACCTCCCTTGCCCACGTGTCACCTTGCCCACGTGCCCACTCGCGCGCTTTGCGCGCGTGCCCCCTCGCGGCGCTTACGCCGCGCTTACTTCCCCGCCTCCGGCTCCGCTCCCTCCGCCTTCACCCCGCTGGGGATCTGGCCGATGAGTTCGAGCGCCGTCAGGGTCGCCTTGAAAGTCACGGTGCCGTTGCCGCCGCGTTCGGTCGTCATGACCATGTCGCCGATCGCGAGGTAAGGCGCGCGCGTCTTCACGCTGTCGTAGAAACGGAGGATGCTGCCGATGTCCGCCTTGCGGCAGCTGAACTGCAAGGTGTGCAAGGCGAACTTGCCCGCCTTGGTCGTCTTCGGCGCGTCGGTGTTCGCGCTCAGGCCGGCTTCGTTCGTGGCTGTCACGGTCTCGGCGACGAGCTTGGCCGGATCGTAGCCATATCCGGAATCCAGTCCCTGCACGGCGCGGGCGGTGTCGTTGCGGACCTCGCGTTCCTTGGCCAGGGTTTCCTTCTGCGCGAGGGCGTCCTCTTCGAGGAGGCGCCAGGCGTCCCAACCGCCCTGTACGCGGCCCCATGCGCCGGTCGACCAGAGGGCCGCGGCCACGAGCAGGGCGGCGAGCGCCATGCCGCGTTCGCGGGGTTTCAGGCTGAAGAAGAAATGTTTCATTGGGGCAGCGGGGCGGGGGTGGCTTCGGCCGTCTTGAGGAGGACGGCCTGCTTGAAGGTGATCTCGAGGCGGAAGGTGGTCGAGGTGTCGCGCACGCGCGGTTCACTGTTCGTCACGGACTCGACTTCCGGTAGCGCCTGCACGGCCTTGAGGAAGTCCGAGATGTCGCCGGCGTTCGGCGTGCGGGCGTCGACGGTCATGATGGGCTTGGTCAGGACGCTGTCCTTGGGCTTCTTGCGCTCGCAATGCACGTTCGTGAACTCGACGGTGGCGGGGCGCTTCTCGTTCACGAGCGCGAGCATCTCGATCGGGAGCAGGCGCTTGACGCCGAGCTCGAGGATGCTGTCCGTGATCTTCTGCGATTCCTTGATGTCCTCGACGAGCGGCCGACGAGCCTCGTTGGCCGCCTCCAGCGTGCCGGAACGCAGGCCGATGACGAAGCCGCCGATGTCGAGCAGGAGCGAGACGACCAGCACGGCGGCCCCGAGGCGGGCGGCGTTCCAGAGAATCATGTTCAGGCGTTCCTTCTTCCGGCGCTCGGCCAGGAAGTCGCTGTCGCGGATGTCGGAGTCGTCCAAGCCTTTCTTGGGGATGGTGAAGGTGCCGTCGCCTTCGCGCCTCAGCACGAGGTCGCCTTCGACGAGCGAACCGGCGAGGGCGCCTTCGACGGCCTCGACGGCGACGTCCGCCGCGAGGCCGGCCCGGGCGGCGGCTTCTTTCGCCAGACCGGCTTCATCCGCGTCGGCGAGCTCGGCCACGGCGATCGCGGCGGGAAGTTCTTCGCCATCCCTCCAGGCCACCGCCGTCAGACGGTCGTCACCGCGATGCACGACCACGCCGTCGCCGGCGGTCCGGTGCCCGCACAGCGCGAGGAATTCCGGGACGACCTGGCAGTCCGCCGGCCACGCGAAACTTTCCTCCGCGGTGAAGCGGCGGCGATGCGCGGCATAGGCGAGCACCTGCTTGCCGTCCGTCGAAGTCACGAAGCCGACAAGCATCTGCTCGAGCGGGAAGGGGGACACGGCCTCGAGCGCGAGGTTCACCTGGCCGGGGATGTCTTCGCCTTCGACCGCGAGGCGCCGCACGAAGAAGCGGTTGCCGGGCAGCATGGCGGCTTCCAGGGTTTGGCCGCCTTGGAACAGGCGCTTAAGGGGAGTAGTCATTTGGAGGGGGGCGGTGAGGCCGGGAGGTCGTCGAGATCGGCGGGGGGCTTCGGTTCGGGCGGAGCCCCGTTGTCTTCTTCCCAGGCGAGGATCTGGAAAGGGTAGGCGATCGTGTTGCTGGCGACGCGGCCGCTCATGGTCGACTTGCCCAGGTTGGCGGGCGGTTCGATGCCGGGGGTGAGGTAAGGGGTGGGTGTTCTCGTAGTAGACCGCGGAGCGGCTGTCGAGGTTCCCGTGGTTCGCGGGGTCGGCGCCGTCGGAGCCCGCCCGGTCAGGCTGATGTCCGGGTTGGTGTCAGGGTTCGCCGCCGCGCTGGGGTAGGCGACGTCTTCCCTGACGGCCACCAGCGCGCTGACGCGGCACTTGGACAAGCCTTCCTTCACGGTCACGCGCACCCACATGAGGATGATCTCGTCGTCGAACTTCTCGAGGTTGGCCCCGCCGATGAGCTGCCGGACTTCGTCGGCCACGCGGAAATAGGGCGGGACGCCCACGACGCGCCGGGCCATCTCGGCCTGCCGCTCGCGGAGGATCGCCAGCTGGTTCTCGTCCAGGCCCTGCGAGAGGAGCACGGCGTCCGAGGCGGTGTTGATGTTGGCCTGCGGAAAGGTGTACAGGCTGACGCACGCCTTGAAGGCCTGGAAGATCGGCGTGGCCCGCCCGCGTTCGTCGAAGAACAACTCCTTGGCGACGCCGATGCTCCGGAACTCCTCGAAGCTGCGGATCGGCCGGCGCGCGGGCCGGAACGAAAGCGTGGCGCGCTGGTAGGCGGCGTCCGAGGCTTCCTCCTCGAGCGATTCGTACGACTTGCTCTGCCAGGCGACGATGGCGTCCGCGACGCGCTCGGCGTCGCGTTGCTCCATGCCGAGGGAGTAGAGCAGCTGGATGAGGTCGTTCTTCGTCAGGACGCTCAGCGGCAGCTTGGCCGATTCGTCCTCGTAATCGAACTGCACCTGGAGTCCGTCGCGCGGCGGGAACCCGGCGTAGGCGTGCGGGTCGTCGAAGCCCTGCGACGGCGCGTGGATCTTGTTGAGGTCGATCGAACGGATCTCGGCGATGACGGCCAGCGCCAGCTCGAGCTCGCTCTGCGCGTCCGCCCGCAGGCGCCGGCGGTCCGCCTCGCGCGTGGCCATCGAGAGTTCGAGCGAGTTGTCCTCCATGAACCGCGCCAGCAGCAGCGACGCCAGCGTGATGAGCACGAGGACGACGATGATGACGGAGCCGCGGCGTCGCTTCATGGGGCGGTGGCGCCGGAGCGCTTGATGGGGAGGTCGAGGATCTTGGTGGACTTGAGCGCGCCGCGCTCGAAGACGAAATGCACGCGCGCAGGCTTGCGCCACGCGTTGCTGGCCGGCTCCTGCACGGGTTCGTCCTCGATGGTCCAGGTCCGGAG
>JAUMEU010000092.1:0-2844 GCA_032120295.1 Opitutales bacterium
ACTTCGGCGCCGAGCTTCTTGGCTGAGATCTCGAAGGCCGTGCGGGTCCGGGTGCTCGGCTCGAGGAAGAGGTTCACCACCGTCCGGCCCTTCATCAGGTCGAGGCCCTTGCCCGGAGCGAGCGCGGGCAGGAATTGGTCGGCTTGGCGGAAGAGCAGTTCGATCTCGGAGCGGGAAAGCTCTTCGATGCCGGTCAGGTCTTTTTTCGTCCAGGTGTCTTGTTGGGCCATGCGGTGCGGTTCCGGTGGCCCTAACGAGGTTAGGACCATGGGGAAAGTGAGGAGGGACGGGCCTTGGTCAAGGGCGTAGATAGGGCCAGGGCCAGGGCTAGGGCCAGGGCTAGGTGAATGCCCATCAAAGGCACTGAGTCAGACCACGTTTTGATTCCAGCCCGAGCCCTAGCCCTGGCCCTGGCCCTGGCCCTGATGCTCTCTTATTTAGCCAACAACTCCCGGACCTTCGCGCCGATGGCGGCGGCGGCCTGGGATTTCTTATCCTTATGGGCGGCGACGACGTTCACGAGGGCGCTGCCGACGACCACGCCGTCGGCGACCTTGGCGATGGCCTGGACGTGGGCGGCGGTGGAGACACCGAAGCCGACGCAGATCGGGAGGGAAGTATGCTTACGGATCTCGGCGACCGAGGCGGAGAGGTTGGCGGCCAGCTCGGAGCGCTCGCCGGTGACGCCTTCGCGCGAGACGTAGTAGATGAAGCCCGAGGCGTGCTTCGCGATGAGGCCGATGCGCGCGGGCGGCGTGGTCGGAGCCACGATGAAGATGTTGGCGAGGCCGTGCTTCTTCGAGGCGGCGATCAGTTCGTCGGCTTCTTCGGGCGGGCAGTCGAGGACGAGCAGGCCGTCGGCACCGGCGGCGCGGACCTTGGCGCAGTAGCTGTCGAGGCCGAAGGAGAACAGCAGGTTATAATAGCAATAGAGGACGATCGGCTTGTCCGTACCGGCGCGCACCGCGCGGAGCACGTCGAGCAGGCCGTCGTAAGTCATGCCGCCTTCGAGGGCGCGCTGGGCCGCGAGCTGGTTGGTCAGGCCGTCGGCGAGCGGGTCGGAGAAGGGCACGCCCACTTCGAGCACGTCGGCGCCGTTCTGCGCCAGGGAGAGCAGCACGGCCTTGGACGTCTCGACGTCGGGGTCGCCGGCGCAGACGTAGCTCACGAAGGCCGGGCGGCCTTCGGCTTGGCAGCGGGCGAACGTCTGGGCTAAGCGATCCATGCGCGGAAGGAAGCCGGGTTTGGTCCGGAGGGCAAGGCGAAGGCGAACGCCGTCCGCTTTCCCGGGTTGCCAATCGGGGGTGCGTCCGCACTTTGGAGAGGTCGGCCCAAGTGGTGGAACGGTATACACATCAGACTTAAAATCTGCCGCCGAAAGGCTTACCGGTTCGAGTCCGGTCTTGGGTACGGCGCAACGAAACAGGCCGCACGGGAGGTGCGGCCTGTCTTCCCGTTGCCGGGACAAATAGTTCCAGAGTCCTAGCTACGGGACTCTGGGGTCGGGTACGGAGAGTTTGATTCCTGCTTCCGTTAGTCGCCCTCGCGACTTTTGCGTCCTTTATAAGGGAGGCTCTTACCTGAGTGAAATTGACTGACGCTGTTGTGCTCACCCCGGCGGGTGTTGTCAACGGCTTCCTCGGAAATCCTAGGGAATATGACAGAAAGGCCCTTTGGAGGCCGATTACCCCCTTCCAGTAAGGGTCGGCCAGGTCAGCGCCGGAGGCTGAAAGGCGTGAAATCGGTGTCAGTGTCGTAGGCGTCGACCCCTTCGGCCTGCTTGAGCTTCGCGCAGACGAGGGTTGTCAGGGGCGTCATGATCGCCTCGACGAGTACCTTGAAGAACCAGTTCGCGGCCATGACTGCGACCAGCGTCGCCGGGCTCCAGATGCCGAGGAAGGCGAGCGGGTAGAAGATCAGGCTGTCGACGCCCTGGCCGACGATCGTCGAGCCGATGAAGCGGGCCCACGGATGCTTGCCGCCCATGCGTACCTTCATCTTCGCGAGGACATAGGAGTTGAGGAAGTCGCCGACGCAGAAGGCGATGATCGAACCGAGGGCGATGCGCCAGCCGCCGCCGAAGCAGGTCTCGAGCGCGGGCTGCAGCTGCGCGCTGAACGGTTCGTCCGGGCTGGCCGGCATCGCGAGCACCACCCAGGTCATCACGGTCGCGAAGAGCATCGCCGCGAAACCGGACCAGATCACGCGGCGCGCGAGGGCGTAGCCGTAGACCTCGGTGAGGATGTCGCCGAAGATGTACGAGAGCGGGAAGAACAGGTTGCCCGCGCCGAAGTCGGTCTTGCCGAGCAGGGGCAGGTCGAGCTGCACGACCTTGGCCGGCCCGATGAGGTTGGAGCAGAGCAGCACCGCGACGAACGCGCCGAGGATGAGGTCGTAGTAGCGGTAGCTGCGGTTCATCGGCGGGCAGGTTGGAAGGAAGCGGTCCGAGCGCCAGCGGACTGAAGGGAAAAATCAGCGGCCGAGGGCGGCCTTGAGGAAGGGCTCGAAGATATCGGCCTGGCGGTGGAAGCCGAGGTCGCTCGCGTGCGAGCCGTCCGTGGCGCCGTCGCCGTCGTCGCCGTAGAGCAGGTCGCCGGGCACGTAGGACAGGCCTTTCACGCCTTCCTTCACGAGCTGCTCGTAGGCGGCCTTGAGCGCGGCGTGGTTGGTGTCGTGGTGCTGGCGCAGGGAAGCCTTGATCCAGGAATCGGTGTTGCGGCGGTCTTCGACGAGGATGATCGGGGTCTCGGGGCGGGCGGCGCGGAGCTGCTTCACGAGCGGCACGCACTTCTCGGTGACGGCCGCCGCGTTCATATTCGGAAGACAATCGATGACGTAGGCGGC
>JAUMEU010000093.1:0-5724 GCA_032120295.1 Opitutales bacterium
TCTACATCGGCGTGATCATCGGCGGCTTCGCCGGCTACGCCGCGGATGAGCCGTCCATCGGCTGGCGCGGCGCCTTCGCGTGGTGCGGCCTGCTTGGCATCGCCTATTCTGTCCCGCTCTTCCTGTTCCTGCGCAATCGACCCGCGACGACTGAAGCCGTTGCCCAGCCGGCCGCCGGCTCGACCGTCCGCGCGCTCCTCGGCAATCCCAGCTTCCTGCTGCTGGTGGTTTACTTCACCCTGCCCGCGATGGCGGCGTGGGTCGTGCGCGACTGGATGCCCGACATCCTCAGCGAGCGCTTCAAGCTGGGCCAGGGCAAGGCTGGCGTCTCCGCGGTGCTTTACTGGCAACTCGCCGCCATCGTCGGGGCGGTGCTCGGCGGCTGGCTGGCCGACCGCTGGATGCGGACGAACGTCCGCGGGCGCATCTTTGTCAGCGCGATCGGTACGTTCCTGCTCCTCCCGGCCCTCTTCGGCGTGGGTAACGCCTCCACCCTGCTCGTGGCCGTGCTCTTCCTCATCGTCTTCGGGCTCGGCTGGGGCTTCTTCGACTGCAATAGCATGCCCATCCTCTGTCAGCTGGTCGGGCCGGAGTACCGTGCCACGGGCTATGGCCTGATGAATTTCGTGAGCATCAGTTGCGGCGGCTTCGCCGACTGGATCTTCGGCGCCCTCCGCGACCGGCAGATGCCCCTGAATGCCATCTTCGGCGTCTTCGCCGGCATCGCCTTACTTTCCATCTTCGTCGCACTCTGTATCCGCCCGCGCGAAAACACCACCTCCTGACCATGTCCGCTTTCAAGTTCACCGGCCTCTGCACGGCCACCCACACGCCCTTCCACGCCGACGGCTCGCTCAACCTCGCCGTCGTCGAACGGCAGGCGGCCTTTCTGCGTAGCCACGGGATCACCTCCGTCTTCATCGGCGGCACCACGGGGGAAAGCAGCTCGCTCACCGCAGCCGAACGCGCCGCCCTCAACGAACGCTGGGCCTTGGTCGGACCCGCGCACGGCGTCGAGGTCGTCGTACATGTCGGCGCCAACTGCCTCACCGAGGCGACGCAGCTCGCCGCGCACGCCGAAAAGAACGGCGCCAAGGCCGTGTCGATGATCGCACCCTCCTACTTTAAGCCTCGCACGATGGCCGATCTCGTGGCCAGCTGCGCGATGGTGGCGAAAGCCGCGCCGCGCACGCCGTTCTATTATTACGACATCCCCGGCATGACCGGCATCAGTGGCTTCCCGGTCGACGAGTTCCTCAAGACGGCTTCGCCGATCATCCCGAATCTCGCCGGCGTGAAGTATTCCAACCCCGACCTGGAGGCGATGCGCCGGGCGCAGGCGCTAGAGGGTGGCCGCTTCGGTCTTCCCTACGGCATCGACGAACGCTTCCTCGCCGCGCTCCGCGCCGGCGCGACCGCCGGGGTCGGTAGCACCTATAACTTCAATCCCGGGCCCCTGCAGAGGGTCATCGCGGCCCATGCGAAAGGCGACGGCGCCTTGGCCGAAGCCGAACAGGCGAAGGTCCAACCGGTCGTCGATATCCTGGCCAAACGAGGCTACATGGGCGCCGCCAAGGCCTTGATGGGCCACCTCGGCGTGCCGCTCGGGCCCGCCCGCCTGCCCAATGGCAACCCCGACGCCACCGAGACCAAGCAGATGATCGGTGAACTCGAAGCCATCGGCTTCTTCAGCTGGAATTTCTGAACATGCGTCTCGCCCTCCTCCTCAGCCTGCTCTCCGTCAGCGCATTCGCGGCAGACGGAACCGACATCATCGTCTTCGAGGCCAAGCAGAACCTATCCCACCCATCCGTGCGCATCCCTTCGCTGCTGCGTACGCAGAAGGGCACGCTGCTCGCCGTCGCCGAAGGCCGCGACAAGCCTACCGACCAAGCCGGCAACGACTTGGTGATCTCCTTCTCCAAGGACGAAGGCACCACCTGGTCCAAGCCGAAAGTCGCCTACGAACAGGGTGCGGATAGCTGCAATAACCCCTGCCTCGTCCAGGAAACCAAATCCGGCCGCATCTTCCTCTTCTACCAGACCTTCCCGGCCGGCGGACACGAGTTCGGCGCGCTGCCAGTCGGCCCCGCTGACCCCAAGGGCAATCGCTCTTGCTTCATCACCTCCGATGACGACGGCCTGACGTGGAGCAAACCGACCGATGTCTCCGCAACGCTGAAACCCGACGAAGCCATCACCACTGCTTCCGGCCCCGGCATCGGCATCCAGCTCAAGTCCGGGCCCAAGGCCGGCCGTCTGGTCATCCCGTTCAACTCCCAGGATGCGAAGAAGAACTTCTACAACTGGGTCGCCTATAGCGATGACGCCGGCGCCACGTGGAAGCGCGGCGTGAAAGTGCCGCAGACCGAAACAATCCAGCTGAACGAAGTCCAAGTGGCCGAGTCCGTGGGCGGGGGCCTTTACCTGAATTCTCGCAGCTGGCGTCGTGGGTCCAGCCTGCGCAAGGTATCCTGGTCACAAGACGCCGGCGAGACCTGGACTCAGGCCGCCGAGGACGCCGCCCTGACCGACCCCATCTGCCAAGGCAGCCTGCTTCGCCTGGATGACCGTACCATCGCCTTCCTTAACGCCGCCGGCCCAAGGCGCGCCAACGGGACATTGCGCCTGACGCACGATGATGGCCGCACCTGGGCGAGCTCACGCCTAGCGTTCCCCGGTCCCTTCGCTTACAGCAGCATGGCGCTCCTCAAGGACGGACGCATCGGCGTGCTCTATGAGCCCGCCAGCAATACCGTCGTCAAGTTTCGCGCCATCGATCCAGCCGGACGCTGAGGCTTAGTCGGCAGGGATGAACGGAGCCGCGCCTTCCCCCGCAGAAGCAGGTGCTCCATAGTAATCCTGAATGAGTCCGGCGAGGTGCTCCTTCACGTCCGCCGGCAGGAAGGCGCCGAATTGACGCTCCTTGCCGAGCGAAGCCACGACGACTGATTCGACAGGCTTCTTATTCTGCTTCGAGCCACGGAAAGCCAGCCTGACCACGACGTCGTCACCGACCGGCAACGTCCACGTCCAGCCGAGATAGGGCAGGATCCGCCAGCGGACGACGACGGCGGCGTCGCTCAGGGTGACGCGATAGCGCGCGAGGGTGAAGGCGAAGCCCACGAGGAAGAACGGCACGTAGAAGAGAGCCAGCAGCGCGAAATGCCACCAATCCGGCTGCGTGACCATCCGTCCGTTCACCTTCACCGACCCTTGGGACATCCCGTAGAAAAGCGCGACGCAATGGACACAGGTGAAGATCAACCAGAACCAACCGAACCCCGTGCTGAGCCGCACGCCATAACTGACACCCTGGAAATCGTTCGTGGCGGAGACCTTCGGATGCCCTTGGGCGAGCTCCTCCGCCGTCAGCACCTTCGCCGGACGACCGGCCGTGAGCGTGGCGTTACGCGCGTCGGCTGCCGCTTTGAGCAGCGCGAACTTGGCTAGTAAATCTTCGCGTAGTCCCATGACTCAGGCCCCTTGGGGAGTCTCCTCCGTACCATTGAAGTGCTGATCGATCAGAATGGCCAGGCGGGCCCTCTCCACGTAATCCAGGTCAGTTCCGAAGACGATCTCAGCCTCCCCCGAAGACACGACGACGGACAGTTGGGCGAAACTCCCTCCGCTCTTGCTTCTCCGTCGGGCCCGGACGCCGCGATAAGCCAGCCCGACGCGCACCTCTTCGCCGAGCGGCAGGCGCCATTCCGCATCGAGACGGCGGAAGACATGTCGCCGGACGACCAAGACTTCCTCGCCGAAGATGATTTCATGGCCGCGCATCAGCATGCGCAGCGGAAAGTAGACCATGGCGACGGCGGGGAGCAAAGCGAGCAGACCGGCGTAGAGGAACGGATGCGCAGTATTTTCAACGAAATTGAAGCTGGTGACATAGGTCATGGCCACACCCGCCAGAAGCACCACGCCGAAGAAGAGCCACATGCCCGTGCCGATGACATCCGAACGCAGCAGCCAGCCGTCCGGACGCGACTCCTGACCAGGCAAGGGTGTCGCCATCTCCGCATGATGGGCCGGCAGGATACGCAGGCCCTTCTCGGCGACCGGGACATATTCTTTTTCACTCCGCCCGACGCACCACTGCTCGCATTCGGCGAGCTGGTCGGCCAAGGGCTTCGGGGCGTCCATGGCACGAACCTAGGCGAGTCTGGGTCGCCGTCCAGCCAACGTCGGCTTGAACCTGGGAGGTTTCTAGCTGTCCATAAGACACCCCCATGAGAACCCTCCTCGCCCTGCTCCTCCTGCCTTTGGCCGCCTTGGCCGACGGCGCCCGCTACTCCGTGAGCTATCCGGCCTCGGACAAGCCTGGCGAACTGATCTTCCCCACGACATACAACCTCTGGCTCCCGGAGGGCGTGAAGAAGGTCCGCGGTATCATCGTCCACCAGCATGGCTGCGGTGCTGGCTCCAATAAGAGCGCCGTGACCGCGGCCGACGACCTCCACTGGCAGGCGCTCGCGCGCAAATGGGACTGCGCGCTGATGGGCCCCGTGATCGGGGAGCCCGACAAGGCCAACTGCCGCATGTGGTGCGACCCGCGCAACGGCTCGGACCAGACCTACCTCCGGGCGCTGGCCGACCTCGCCAAGCAGACCGGCCACCCCGAGATCGCGACGGCGCCTTGGTGCCTCTGGGGCCATAGCGGCGGCGGCTTCTGGTCGAGCATCATGCAGGCGAAATACCCCGAGCGCATCGTCGCCATCTGGTTCCGCTCCGGCACGGCCTACTCCTACTGGCAGAAGCCAGAAGACCCGACCAAGGAGCGCGCGATTCCTGAAGTCGTCCTCCCGCCCGAAGCCTACGAGATTCCCATGATGGCGAACCCGGGAGCGAAGGAGAACGGCGACAAGCGCTTCAACACCGCCTGGACGGGCAGCCTCGCGATGTTCAAGGCCTACCGCGCCAAGGGCGCTCCGATCGGCTTCGCCCCGGACCCCCTCACCTCGCACCAGACCGGCGACCAGCGTTACGCCTCTATCGCGTTCTTCGACGCCTGCCTCGCCCTGCGCCTGCCGACGGAAGGCAACGTCCTCCGCAAGATCGACCAGTCGAAGGGCTGGCTCTCTCCGCTGCTCGGCACCGAAGCCAAACCCGCCGGCGACTACGTCGGCGACAAGGCCGAGTCGAGTTGGCTGCCTGATGCCGCGTTCGCCAAGGCCTGGACGGAATACGTGAAGACCGGCGCCACGAACGACACCACCCCGCCGCCCGCGCCGTTCAACGTCGTCGCCAAGGCCGGCGCGGAAGGCGTCGAAATCACCTGGGATGCGTACGCCGACTTCGAGAGCGGGATCCGCCAGTTCCTCGTCAAGAAGGGCGGCCAGGTCGTCGGCCGCGTGCCGGAGAAGCTCGCCAACCCCTTCGGTCGTCCGCTCTTCCAAGGCATGACCTACGGCGACACCCCGACGCAGCCGCTGGCGCAGATGCGCTTCGTGGACAAAGGCGCCCAGCCCGGGGCGAAATATGAAATCGTCGCAGTGAACTCCGTCGGGCTCGAGTCCAAGTAAGCCTTCGCTTACCCGGATAACAAAAAGGGCCGCCCCTCGGGCGGCCCTTTGCTTTGCCTGCGACCAGGACTTACTGGCCCCAGGTGCAGGTGTTGCCGGCGTAGATCGCGCGGTTGCCGAGTTCCTGCTCGATGCGGAGGAGCTGGTTGTACTTGGCGACGCGGTCGGAGCGGCAGAGGGAGCCCGTCTTGATCTG
>JAUMEU010000094.1:0-3146 GCA_032120295.1 Opitutales bacterium
CCGCGATTTCGTGACCGCCTCGCGGGCGCTCGGCGCCGGCCACGCCCGCATCATCTGGAGCCATATCCTGCCGAACTGCGCGACGGTCATCCTGACCACGCTCCCGTTCAGCCTGCACGGATTGGTCTTCTCCCTCTCCGCGCTCGACTACCTCGGCTTCGGCCTCCCGCCGACCGAGCCTTCGTGGGGCGACCTCCTCCATCAAGCCAAAGAGAACTGGCATGCGTGGTGGATCCTCGGCCCGACCCTCGGCTGCCTCGTCGGCACCATGGTCATGATCAACTCCATCGGCGAAGCGTTGCAGGACGCCTTCGACCTCCGCCGTCAACAACGATGAGATTCTTGCTCGCTCTCCTTTGTCTCGTCGGCTGCGCCCACGCCGAGACTTACCAGGACCCTAAGGCCGCCGCCTTCTACGCCGAGCACCCGGATTTCTTCCGCTTCGCCAAGCCGGCCGACCTGCCCAAGGACCTCGTCTGGCAGGACGGCGCGGCGCAGCCCGAATTCGCCGACCCCCGCGCGGTCCGCGGCGGCGTACTCCGACAGTTCACGACCTCGACGCCGCCGACGCTGCGGCGCGTCGGCCCTAACGCCAACAACGGCTTCCGCGGTGAACTTTACGACAACAACGACTTCGGGCTGCTCGCCGGGCACCCGGACACCGACGAGATCATCCCCGCCCTCGCGACCAGCTGGGCGATGTCCGCCGACGGGCTGACGGCCTATTTCCGCCTGGATCCGAACGCGAAGTTCACCGACGGCCAGCCGGTCACGGCCGACGATTACTTCTACACCTTCTACTTCCACCGCTCCCCTTGGGCCAAGGCGGACTGGTATGCCGACCACTACACCCGCGAATGGGGCGGCGTCACGAAATACGACGACCATACGCTGGCGGTGAAGGCCCCGCGCAAGCGTCCCTATCAGCTCGAACTCCTCGGCGGCCTACGACCGACGCCCCGCCAGTTCTTCAAGGACTTCGGGCCCAACTACGAGAAGGCCTTCAACGACCGCTTCCATCCGACCACCGGCCCTTATTACGTGAAGCCTGACGGCTTCCAGCGGGAGAAATCCATCACGCTCACCCGCGTGACCGACTGGTGGGGTGATCGTCGGAAATACTACCGCCATCGCTACAACCCCGACGCCATCCACTACGGCGTCATCCGCGACCTCGATAGCGCCTACTCGTCCATGCTCGCCGGCGAGCTCGACTTCATGCCGATCATGATGCCCCGCTATTGGTATGGGACCAACGAGAAGAAGGCCTACCTGAACGGCTACCTCACCAAGGCTCAGTTCTTCAACGACATCCCCCGCCCGCCCTACGGGTTGTATATCAACACCCAGCGGCCGCTGCTGGCGGACGTCAACGTGCGCGTCGGCCTGCAGCACGCCACGGACTTCCAGCGTGTCATCGACGGCTTCTATCGCGGCGACTACGAACGCCTCCAGCAGTTCAGCGAAGGCCTGGGCAAGTTCACCGACCCCTCGCTCCGCGCCCGGCGCTATTCGCCTGAGCTCGCCCGGGCCGCTTTCGCCCGGGCGGGCTTCACCCAGACAGGTGCCGACGGCATCCTCATCAACGCCGCGGGCGAACGCCTCTCCTTGCGCCTCACCTTCGACACCTCCGACCGCCGCAAATACCTCGCGACGCTGGTCGAGTCCGCCCGGCGCTGCGGCGTCGAACTGCGCCCCGAGACGCTCGAGCACACGACGATGTATCGCAAGGTCATGGAGAAGAACCATGACATCGTCTTCTGGGCCTGGTCGGTCTCCAGCCGGATCCCGGCGCTCTGGGAATCGCATCACTCCGAGAACGCGGTCGAAGTCCTGGCCGACGGACGCAAGGTGCCGAAACGCCAGACGAACAACATCACCGGCGTCGACGATCGTGAACTGGACGGCCTCATCGACCGTTTCCGCCTGGCGACCGAAGAGGCCGAGATGGTCCGGCTGTCGCACGCGATGCAGCGACGCATCCATGACCTCGCGGACTTCATCCCCGGCTTCAAGGTGCCCGGCTACCGCATCGCGCACTGGAACTGGGTCAAGTTCCCCGCCGGCTTCGATGTCCGCGCCGCCGAGGACCCCGGCCAGTATGGCCTGTTCTGGCTCGACCCCGCCCAACGCGAGACCGACCTGAAGGATTTCCGCGACGGGAAGACACGCGGGGCGCCGAAGACCGTGATCGAGGATCGCTGGCGCACCGAATGACCGCCGTTCTTCCTTCCCCTCCCTCCGCCCCCGACCTAACCTCCGCGCCATGTCCGCCGAGCCTCTCCTGAAAGTCCAGGACCTCAGCGTCACCTTCCACAACGGTGACCGCGAGACCGTCGCCGCCCAAGGGGTAAGCTACGAGCTGGCGGCCGGCGAGGTGCTGGCGGTCGTCGGTGAATCCGGCTCCGGCAAGTCCGTCACCGCCCTGGCCCTCACGCGCCTCCTCCCTCCCGCCCCTGGTTGCGTGCTCGGCGGCTCCGTGCGCCTGCAGGGCGTCGAGCTCCTCAACCTGCCCGAGAACCAATTGGCCAAAGTCCGCGGCGGCTCCATCGCCTACATCTTCCAAGAACCGGGCAGCTCCCTGAATCCCGTCTACACGATCGGTTTCCAGATCGGCGAAGCCATCTCCCTCCACCGCCCGGAAATCAAGGATGTCCGCGCCGAAGTCATCCGCGCCCTCACGGAAGTCCACATCAACGACCCCGCCCGCGTCGCGGACCAATATCCCCACGAGCTTTCCGGCGGCATGCAGCAGCGCGCGATGATCGCCATGGCCCTCGCCTGCGACCCGAAGATCCTCGTCGCCGACGAACCGACCACCGCGCTCGACGTCACCATCCAGAAGGAGATCATGGACCTGCTCGCCCGCCTCCGTCGCGAACGCGGCATGAGCATCATCCTCATCACGCATAACTTCGGCATCATCGCGAACTTCGCCGACAAGGTGCAGGTGATGTGGAAGGGACGCATCGTCGAAAGCGGCCCGGTCACCCAGGTCATGAGCACGCAGACCCACCCCTACACCAAGGCGCTGATCGCCTGCATCCCGCGGCTCGGCCAGCGTCGTCGCCGCCTCACCACCCTCTCCGAGGAACTCAAAGTCTCCCGATGAGCGACCACCTCCTCGAAATCAGCGGACTCTCCGT
>JAUMEU010000095.1:0-1571 GCA_032120295.1 Opitutales bacterium
CACTTTCCGCGAAGTCTCGCGCGAGGTGAAGCACAAGGTGCCGCTCTGCAACCTCTTCGTCGACATCGCCCAGAAGATGGGCGTCGAAACGGAAGCCTTCGGCAGCAGCACGGGGCGTTTCGCCTGACCTTCAGCGCACCGCGGTCGTGAGCCTGCTTCCGGTATTCCGAACCCTGGCGTCCCGCCGACGCACCTGGCTGGCCTTGTCCGTGATCCTGTCGGCCGCGGCCTTATCCGCCGCCGAGACGCCCGCCAAGCAGGTCGAGCAATTCCTGAGCCGCTACTGCTTGGAATGCCACGCGGCCGACGTCCAGAAGGGCGACCGCTCCTTCGAGAAGTTCACGCTGCCGCTGAGGACGCTGCCCGAGGTCATCGAGGCCCGCGATATCATCGACCAGCTGACCCTGCGGGAGATGCCGCCGAAGAAGGCCGACCAGCCGACCGACGAAGAGCGCCTGGCGGCGATCCGCGCCCTGCGGGCCGGCACCGCTTCGGCCCAGACTTCGCTCCAGAGCACAGGCTCACGCACGGTCCTGCGCCGGCTTTCCAACCGCGAATACGAGAACACCCTCGCCACCCTGTTCGGACGCCGCGTCGACACGCTCGGACTGACCGCCGACTTTCCCAAAGAGAAGACCGCGCGGCACCTCGACACGATCGGTCAGTCACTGGTGACCTCCGGCTTCCTGGTCGACCAGTATTTCCAGTCCGCCAACCGCCTCGTCGAGACCCGCCTCGGCAAGCCGGCCACCGCACCGAAGACCTGGACCTTCAATAAGAATTTCCTCCAATACGAAGAGCTCACGGGCTCTCATAAGGCCGCCTTCAACTTCCGCTACCTCAACCTTTACGAACAGCCTAACACCGACACCCGCCAGGGCGGCTACGGTCACATCGAGGACTTCCGCCAGGGCGTGCCGGTCTCCGGACTGTACGATATCGAGGTCGAAGCGGCGGCCCTGCACCGCGACACCCACTACGATCCCGCCATCTTCGGCATCGATCTATCGGAGCCGTTCATCCTGGGCGTCGTGCCCGGCGACATCACCAAGGGCCACATCCACTATCCGCAGGCCATCGAACCGCTGCTCGCCAGCAGCGTGGTACCCGACAACACCCCGACCCGCCTCAAGTTCCGCGTCTGGCTCGAAGCCGGCCAGACTCCGCGCTTCATCTTCCCGAACGGACCCTACGAATCGCGCGCGTCGGTCATCACGATCAACAAGCGCTACGAGAAGGAGTTCTCAACGCCGGTCGGCTCCTCCGGCGTCGGCCGCTCCCACATCCTCCGCGAAGGCAAGCTGCCGCACATCCGCATCAGCGAGATCGTCGTCCAAGGCCCGGTGACAGAGCCGGTCGGCGGGGCCGAAGAGATCGCCGTGTTCGGTCCGGAAGGCTTCAAGGCGGAGCGTGCCCACGACCAGCTGTTCGCCTTCGCGACGAAGGCCTACCGTCGTCCGCTGCAGGACGCCGACCGTGCGCCGATCCGCAAGTTGTATGAGCAACGCCTCGCCGAAAAAGCTAGCCCCCGCCAGGCGGCGCTCGATGCGGTGAAGCTCATCCTTTGCTCC
>JAUMEU010000096.1:0-1523 GCA_032120295.1 Opitutales bacterium
CTGCGACTGTCCCGGCGTCTGCCCCTCAGCATCAGA
The DNA here is from genome assembly GCA_032120295.1 of Opitutales bacterium. Classification (GTDB taxonomy): domain Bacteria; phylum Verrucomicrobiota; class Verrucomicrobiia; order Opitutales; family UBA953; genus UBA953. Next base: position 37 of record JAUMEU010000096.1, read on the forward strand.
ACCGTCCCTGTCCGTGCCCCTGTCCCTGATAGAAAATACACCTAGGTCGTGACGCGGTCCCGACCCTACCCAGCTGCGACCCCTTACCCACAAAAAGGACAGCACGTGTTGCTGTCCCTACCTTGTTTACCTCCTGTCCTCGGGCCCTCAGGTCCTCGAGTCCTCCACGCTTCAGCGCTGCCCTTTTCTCCGCTCCGGTCCCCTCGGCTTCTGGGCCTGACGATCATCGTAGAGGCGGAAATCGACCTGGCGTTTGAAGCGATCCACTCGGTCGACAGTCACCTGGATGACGCCGCCGGGCATGAACTTCCGGCCGGTCCGGCCGCCGACGAGCATGTTGCCGCGATCGTTGAGGCGGTAGTAGTCGTCGGTGAGGGTCGACATGTGCACGAGGCCGTAGGCCTGCGAGGCGTTGAGTTCGACCATGAGGCCGTGCGGCTTCACGTCGGTGATCGTGGCCTCGAACGGACGCTTATCCGGACGCGCGGCTTCGCGTTCGAAGAGCTCGAGAAGCTTGATCTTCACCGAATCGCGTTCCGCTTCGGAGCTGTTGCGCTCGGTGATCGAGATGTGTTCGCACGAACGCGTCAGCTCGCCGATGCCCGGTGAGCGCAGCGGTTCCTTCGGGGCGGAGCGCACGCCCTGCTTCTGGATGAAGGCGTCGAAGATGCGGTGCTCCACCAGGTCGGAGTAACGGCGGATCGGCGACGTGAAGTGCGAGTAGTGCCGCTTCGCGAGGCCGAAGTGGCCGTCGGGCGACGGACGATAGCAGGCCTGCTTGAGCGAGCGCAGGAGCTGGATGCGGATGGAGTAGCCGTCCTCGCGCTCCTTGAGGCTGGCGAGCAGTTTGACCATCTCGGAGCGGTGCGTGAGGTCGCCGACCTTGAAGCCGTTGCCGGCGAGCTCTTCGCGCAGGGCGGCGAGCTTCTCGGGGTCGGGGTCGTCGTGGACGCGGTTGACGTGCGGGATCGAAGCCTTGTCGAGGGCCGTGGCCACGCTCTCGTTGGCCAAGAGCATGAACTCCTCGATGAGCTGGTGCGACTCATCATGCGTCACGACCTCGGTGCGGTCAGCCCAGCCGTCCTTGTCGCAGTAGATCTTGATTTCCTTCATCTCCAGGTCCAGCGACCCCGCGCGGAAGCGCTCGGCGCGGAGCACCTTGGCGATGTTCCAGAGGTCGTCGATCATGCCCTGGACCAGGTCCAGTTCGGCGTCGGTGAGTTCGGCGAGCGGGCGACCCGGCGAGCCGGTCTGGTGCGGCGGCGGGGCGGGCAGGGCGCGGATCTGCGCCTTCGTCAGGTGCTGCAGGAAGGCGTAGGCCTGCTTGTAGGTCAGGCGCTTGACGCTACGGATGACCGAATTGGCGAACTCGGTCTTCACGAGCCGGGCGTCCGGCGTGAACTCGCAGATCACCGTCTTCACCAGGCGGTCCTCGGCCTCGACGAGCGAGCACAGGCCGCTCGAGAGCGCGTGCGGGAGCATCGGGA
>JAUMEU010000097.1:0-22063 GCA_032120295.1 Opitutales bacterium
CGAACTGCGAGGTAGGGGTGGAGAGGAGCGAGAGGAGCTGGGCGCGGATGCCGTCGAGGGACGGCAGCTTCGACAGGGCTTCGACTTCGGCCTTGGTGAGGATCTTGGCGTCCAGGACGCCGCCCTTCACCTCGAGCTTGGAGAAGTCCTTGAAGAAGGTGACGAGGATTTTGGCGACGCCGGTCGGATTGTTGCCGCCGGTGACGAGGGCCGTGTGGCCGGTCAGGTGGGCGGAGATGTCCGGCAGCTTCGCCTGCTTGGCGGCGATGTTGAGGATGCTGTTCTTGACGACGTGATACTCGGCGCCGTGGGCACTGAGCTGGGTGCGGACGGCGGTCGCGTTCTCGACGGTGACGCCGGTGAAGTTGGCGAGCAGCAGGTAGTTGGAGCTGGCCAGCTGGGCGGCGACTTCGTCGACGAGGAATTGTTTTTCAGCGCGCATGTTCGTGGGTTCGCTTGGGCGTGGTTATGATTAGGCGGTGGCGACGGCGGCCGAGTAGGGCTTGAGGTCGACGGCGACGCCGGGGCTCATGCTGGCGCTGAGGGTGATCGACTTGATGAAGCGGCCACCGGAGAAGCCGGCGGGCTGGGCCTTGACGAGGGCGGCCAGGGCGGCCTGGGCGTTCTCGGTGAGCTGGGCGGCGGTGAACGACTTCTTGCCGACGACGATCACGATGTTACCGGTCTTATCCATCTTGAATTCGACGCGTCCGGCCTTCACTTCCTTGATGGTCTTGGCGAGGTCATCAGAGACCGTGCCCGACTTCGGGTTCGGCATGAGGCCCTTCGGACCAAGGACGCGGGCGACCTGACGGACGTCCTTCATCGCGGTCACGGTGGAGATGGCGACGTCGAAGTCGAGGAAGCCGCCGTTGACCTTGGCGATCAGGTCGGCGAGGCCGGCGTAATCGGCGCCGGCGGCGAGGGCTTCGGCCGGGTTCTCGGTGAACGCAAGGACCTTGATCTTCTTGCCGGAACCGTTCGGGAGGGAGACGGTGCCGCGGACCATCTGGTCCGACTGCTTGGGGTCGACGCCGAGGAAGGCGGAGATCTCGACGGTCTCGTCGAACTTGGTGCCGGGCATCTTCTTGATGATCTCGGCGGCCTGGGTGACGTCATACTTGGCCTTCAGGTCGGCGACCTGGAGGGCGGCGCGGTAGCGCTTGCTGGTTTTTTTGCTCATAGCGACTTTTGGTCTCCTGCGGGATGCAGTGGTTTGGGTGGGATTAGGGTTGGATGAAATTAACCGATGACTTCGATGCCCATCGAACGCGCGGTGCCGGCGATCATGCGGGCGGCGTTTTCCGGATTGACGGCGTTGAGGTCCTTCTTCTTGAGCTCGACGATCTCGAGGAGCTGCTTCTGGGTGACCTTGCCGACCTTATCGCGGTTCGGGACCTTGGAGCCGGACTCGATCTTCGCGGCCTTCTTGAGGAGCACGGAAGCGGGCGGAGACTTCAGGATGAACGTGAAGGACTTGTCCTGGTAGACGGAGATGATGACCGGGAGGATCATGCCGGCCTGGTCCTTGGTCTTGGCGTTGAATTCCTTACAGAACGCCATGATGTTGACGCCCTTCGCGCCGAGCGCGGGGCCGACGGGAGGAGCAGGGTTAGCGGCGCCCGCGGGGAGCTGGAGCCTGATTTCGCCGACGACTTTCTTGGCCATGGTGGGTGTTTAGATGGTTGGGTTGATGAAAAGGGATCAGTCGCGGTCGTCGCGTTCGACCTGCCAGAATTCAAGTTCCACCGGGGTGGAACGGCCGAAGATGTCCACGGAGACCTCGAGTTTGCCGCGGTCGGCGTCGATCTTGTCGATGTTGCCGGCCAGGTTGGCGAAGGGACCGTCGGTGATCTTAACGCGCTCACCGATGTTGAAAATGACCTTCGGGACGACCTTATCGGCGGCGTCGGCCATCTGCTGGAGGATCGTGTCGATCTCCTCGGTCTTGAGGGCGACGGGGTTCTGCCCGCCGATGAGCCCGATGACGCCGTCGGTCTTACGCAGGAAGCTCCAAGGAGCCTCGAGCAGCGTGCCTTCGTCGTCGAAAAGTCGGGCGCGCACGAAGAGATACGAAGGATAGAGCTTCATTTCGCTCTCGCGCTTCTTGCCGTTGCGGAAGTCCTTGACGGTCTTCACCGGCATCAGGATTTCGGCGACGAAATCGCCCATCTCCTCGTCCTTGATGGCCTTGTCGAGCAGGCGCTTCACCTTGCTCTCGTTGTTCGAGAGGGTCTGGAGGGTATACCAGCGGAAATCAGAGGGGGAGGTCATCGGGGGCGGATCAGCGCACGAGCTTGGTCGCGAACTGGACGAAATTGGAGAGGGAGAAGTCGCAGAGGAAGACGACGGCGCCCACGAGGGCGACAGCGACGATTACGACCAGCGTGGAGTCGGCGAGCTCCTTGGCGGTAGGCCACGAAGCCTTGACGAAGACCTCGGTGATGGTCTCGTTCCAGAAAGCGCGAAGGCGTCCGAGGAAGCTGAACATGATGCTGGTGGTGTGGTGGTGAGAGTGGCAGGACGGGAGGGAGTCGAACCCACAACCAACGGTTTTGGAGACCGCTACTCTGCCAATTGAGCTACCGTCCTGTGCTGGTGGTTAAAGAGACGAATGCCGGGGCCCTTTTGAGGGGGCCTCGGCACCGTAGGTGGTCGTTTGGGTCAGGAAATCACTTGGTGATTTCGAGGATCTGGCCGGCGCCGATGGTCTTGCCACCTTCGCGGAGGGCGAAGCGCTGGCCCTTTTCCATCGCGACGGGCTTCTGCAGCTCGATCGTGATCGTGACGTTATCGCCAGGCATCACCATTTCGACGCCTTCCGGGAGGATGACGGTGCCGGTCGCATCACAGGTACCGAAGAAGAACTGCGGGCGGTAGTTGTTGGCGAACGAGGTGTGACGGCCGCCTTCATCCTGCTTGAGGACGTAGATCTGGGCCTTGGCGACGGTGTGAGGCTTGATGGAACCCGGCTTGGCGAGCACCTGGCCACGCTCGATCTGGCTCTTTTCGATGCCGCGGACGAGGAGACCGACGTTGTCGCCGGCTTGGCCCTGGTCGAGCTCCTTACGGAACATTTCGACGCCGGTGACGGTGGTCTTGAGGGTGTCGCGGAGACCGACGATTTCGATTTCTTCGCCGACCTTGATGACGCCGCGCTCGATACGACCGGTGGCGACGGTGCCACGACCAGTGATGGAGAAGACGTCTTCGACGGACATCATGAAGGGCTTGTCGGTTTCGCGCTTAGGCTCGGCGATCTCGGAGTCGAGGGCGGCGAGGAGGTCCTGGATGGACTGTTCGCCTTCCGGGGTGCCTTCGAGGGCGGCGGTGGCGGAACCACGGACGATCTTGGCGGTGTCGCCTTCGTAGTTGTACTTATTGAGGAGGTCGCGGACTTCCATCTCGACGAGGTCGATCAGGTCAGGCTCGGAGAGGTCGACCTTGTTGAGCCAGACGACGATCTTCGGCACGCCGACCTGACGGGCGAGGAGGATGTGCTCCTTGGTCTGAGGCATGACGCCGTCAGCGGCGGAGACGACGAGGATCGCACCGTCCATCTGGGCGGCGCCGGTGATCATGTTCTTGACGAAGTCGGCGTGGCCCGGGCAGTCGACGTGGGCGTAGTGACGGTTGATGGACTCGTACTCGACGTGCGAGGCGGCGATGGTCACGGTCTTGGTGGCGTCACGGACGGTACCACCCTTGGTGATTTCGGCGTAGGACTTGGTCTCGGCGAGGCCGCGACGGGCCTGCACGGCCACGATGGCGGCGGTGGTGGTCGATTTGCCATGGTCAATGTGGCCGATGGTGCCGACGTTGACGTGAGGCTTGGTGCGATTGAACTTCTCTTTGGCCATGGTTTTTGGTGGTGAGGAGGTGGTTAGGTTTGGTGTGTGGAAAGTGATGGAGCCCCCGACTGGATTTGAACCAGCGACCTCGTCCTTACCAAGGACGCGCTCTGCCAACTGAGCTACAGGGGCGAACCGTCGACGTACAGGAAGACGCGAAGGGAAGGGTTTGAATGACCATCGAAACCCCCTCCGTCAAGCGGTTTTTTGCAAGGGTTTTACAACCCTTTTGGAGGCCCCTCAGTGGCCAACATTCAGCCGGTAAACGCCCGGAGGCAGCCGCTTGCCCCAATCGATCGCATTGGCCCAGTGCTGGACAGACTCATCAAACGACTTTGAGCCCGAATACCGCAAAACCGCCCCCAGGGGTGCCTGCCCTAAGCTGTCTACGCTCAAAATGACCTCGAAATACCCACTAGGTGGGGCGTGTTTATCATTTAAATAGGTTTTATCGTCTTTTTTAATATCCAAGTGTTCAATTTTCCCACTAATAAATGGGTTATTGCCCCCTTGTAGCGGTAAAACCTCGAAGAAAGCCTGCCGGGGCTCGAGTTTGACGGTGCGAAACCCAGCCGAGCCAAAAGTCGTCAGGGGCTCCTGGGCCACAATCGGAACCGCCTGCGCCGCGGTCGGGGCGGTCTGGCGGGGGACCTGCAGCATGGAATCCTTACCCAGTGGCTTGGCCGGATCAAACTGAAGGATCGGCGGCGGGGCGGCGAAAGGGGCGTCCTCGGGCTGACCGACCTCGCCGCGACCGGCCTTGGACGATTTCGCCGGCGAGGGTAGGTAGACCGCGGAGCTGTCCAGGAGCACGACGCTTTCGGTCCGGGCGTCGCCGGGGGGAACCAACCGGACGCCCTGGGTCAACGGATGCGCCGCCGGCCGCCCCCCTGCCCCGGGACTGAAAAAGACCAGGGCCGCGATGAAGACGCTGAGTCCGCAGAGCAACGCCGTGCGCGTCAGCGGCGGCAGACGGCCGCCGGCCAGATTCCGGAATGTCGAAAGCGCCCCCATGCTCAGCGGTCGAGCGGACGTTCCGCGACCGTCAGGCGGGCCAGGGCGCCGCGTCCTTCCCGGATATAGTTCAAGGTGAGGACCTCGCCGGGACGACGGCGTGAGATCTCGAGACGCAGCTCGTTCCAATTCTCGACGGGCTTGCCGTTGAGGCCCACGACGATGTCGCCGACCTTCAGTCCGGCCTTGGCCGCCGGCAGTTCGTCCGAGACGACGACGATGCGGACACCACCGGCCTGACCGAGCGAAAGCTTCGTGGCTTCGGCGACGGAGAGATCTTCGCCCTGTACGCCGATCAATCCGCGGACGACGCGCCCTTGGTTGGCGAGATCGAGCGCGACGGCGGTGATAAGGTTGGACGGGATGGAATAACCGAGGCCGATGTTACCGCCACGATCAGAGGCGGTTCTGATCGCGGTGTTCATGCCCAGCAGGCGTCCTTCGAAGTCGATGAGAGGCCCGCCGCTATTGCCCGGATTGATCGCGGCGTCGGTCTGGATGAAGTCCTCGAAGGCCATGCCCATGCCCTGCTTGCCGGCACGGCCCAAAGCCGAGACGATCCCTGAGGTCACGGTCATGCCCACGTCGAGCGGATTACCGATGGCGAAGACGACGTCGCCGACGCGGGCTTTGTCGCTGTCGGCGAACCGGGCGTAAGGCAGGCCCTTGCCTTCGATCTTCAGCACGGCGATATCCGTGCCGGCGTCGACCCCGAGCACCTTGGCCCGGAATTCACGCCGATCGGCGAGCTGCACGATGACGGTCTTGGCGACGCTGCGACGATTCTCCTGCAGCACGACGTGGCGGTTGGTGATGACGTAGCCGTCCGGATGGATGATCGTACCGGAGCCAAGGCCAGTGGGCAGGAGCGTCTCGCCGGTCTGAGCATCCTGCATGACCTTATCCGGATCGATGCGACCGCTGTAACGTTTGAGGACCGAGGCCGGAATCACTTCGGCGGTACGCACGCTGACGACGGCGGGCGTGATCCGGGCGAGCATGTCGGCGTAACTGGAGCCGGGCGCCGCCCGATTGACGGGACGGGCATCGGTCTCGAAAGTGACGCCGGCGAGCGCCAAAGCCGGCAAGCAGACAAGCGCGGTGAGATGACGGAGCATGACTCCCCCACCCTAGCCGACCTCCTGCCCAAGGCAAGCGACCTCAGCGGGTCATCGTGAAGCCGCCCCCCGGCGGGGTCGGCTCGGCCTCGTCGTTCCCCTTGTTGAAACGCATGGAGAAGAGGCGGGTGACGCCCTTCTCCTGCATGGTGGCCCCGAAGATGGCGTCGGCGGCGGAGACGGTGCGCTTATTGTGGGTGATGACCACGAACTGGGAGAAGCGGGTGAACTCGCGGATGATGTCCGTGAAGCGGGTGACGTTGGCGTCGTCCAGCGGGGCGTCGAGCTCGTCGAGCACGCACAGGGGGGAGGGCTTCACCATGTAGATGGCGAATAGTAAGGCGACGGCGGTCATCGTCTTCTGGCCGCCGGACAGCAGCGTGATACCGCGGAGCTTGGTGCCGGGCGGCTGGGCGACGATCTCGATGCCGCTCTCGAGCGGATCTTCGGCCTGGACCATGGTGAGGTCGGCCGCCCCCCCGACGAAAAGGCGCTCGAAGGTGAACTGGAAGTTCTTGCGCACCTGCTCGAAGGTGTCGGTGAACAGCTTGAGCGAAGTCTGATTAAGCTCGTCGATCGCCTTGGTGAGTTCTTCCTTCGCCTTCCAGAGGTCATCGCTCTGCTTGGTGAGGAAGTCGTGACGGTCACGCAGGGAGGAGTATTCCTCGACGGCGACGAGGTTGACGGAGCCCATGCCGGCCATGCGGTCGCGCAGGTCGGCGATCTCGCGCACGAGAGGCGGCCAATCGGCGGATTCCATCGCGGTGAGATCCGCGGCGGTCGGTTCGCCGCGGCGGGCGACGGCCTTCGGGGCCGGACGAGAACCTTCTTCGTCAGTCTCCTCGAGGTCGTCGAAGCTGGAGATGCCTTCGGGTTCGCCGTCGGAAAGCCAGAGCTGCAGGCGCCAGTCGACACCGGCGACGTCGAGCTGGTGGTCGGCCTGGACCTTCTCGACGATGAAGCCGCACTGGGAAGTCTGCTCGGCGAGCGAAACTTCGAGTCCCTTGAGGCGAGTGTCGGCCAAACGCAGACGATCTCGGTCGACGGAAAGGACGCGGTCCTCGGATTCGACGGCGTCGTCGGTCGCGGCGAGGGCCTGGCGCTGGTCATTGAGCTGCGCGGCGGCGACCTCGACCTCGCCGGCGAGGCGGGCGGAGGTCTCGCGCGCGGTCACGGCCAGGGCCTTGAGCTCGGTGATGAGCTTCTCGTTCTGCTGCGCCTCGGCGCGACGCGAATTCAGGCGGGCGGCGGCTTCGGCGCGGCGCGATTCGAGGTCGGCGAGTTCGCGGCCGACGAGTTCGAGGCGTTGCCGCTGCTCGGCGAGCGAAAGGCGGACGTCGCCGAGGGCGTTGCGACGGAGCTCGGCTTCGGCGCGGGCGGATTCGAGCTGGCCTTCACCGGAGGAGATCGTCGCACGAAGTTCGGCGACCTGGGCGTCCTTGGCCGTCAGCGTCTCCTGCGCGCGGTCGCGGCGCTTGAGCGCTTCGGATTTGGCGTTATCCAGTTCGGCGAGCTGACGCTCTTCGCGCTGGATGCGGTCATCGGCGGCGGTGAGCGTCTGGCGGGCCGACCGCTCGTCGGCCTGGGCGACGGAAAGTTCCTGCGCGGCGAACTGCGTGGCGTCGCGGGCGGCCGAGACGTCGAGCTCATTGGCGTCCATCGCGGACTGGAGGCCGAGGGCCTTCTCGTTGAGGGTCGTGAGCTGGTCGTTCTCGGTTTCGAGCGAAGCGCGGACGGCGCGGATCTCGCTCTCGCGGGAGAAGACGCCGGACCCGGCGTTGGCGGCGGCCTTGCGGGGCTTGCCGGCGTAGACGAGGCCGCGGCGGTCGACGAGATCGCCCTCGGTGGTCGCGACGAGGAAGAATTCAAACCCGGGGTTGGCGCGCCACCAGCCGATGAAATCGCCGAGGGACGGGCAGACGTAGCAGCCGTCGAAAAGGTTCGCGACCAGGCGGGCATGGCCGGGGGACTTGGCCTGCACGGCCGAGGTGGCCGGACGGAGCCAGCCGGGCGCAGCGGAGCCGGAGCGGGCGGCAGGCGGGGCTTCGACCTGGAAGACCGCGCGGCCGAGCTGACGCTCGCCCATCTTGGCGACGATGCCCGGCAGGAATTCGGCGGAGTCGAGGGCGACGGCCTCCGAGGCGGCGCCAAGGATGTTCTCGAGGGCGGCGGCGGCGGAGACGTCGACGACGGTCACGAGGTCGGCGAGGGCGGAGGCCTTGCCGGAACGCAGTTCTTCCGCGAACTCACCGCGTAGCACGGCCTTCGCGGCTTCGGAGAAGCCTTCGAGGCGGGACTGCATCTGTTCGAGCAACCCCAACTGGGCGGAGAGCTTCGCGACCTTGCGGTCCTGCTCCGAGATCGTCTGCTGCAACGCGCGGAAATCGTTGAGGAGGTCGCGGCCTTTCTCGGTCGCTTCCTGCTCGGCCGTGCGCACGGCCTGGAGTTCGCCGTGGCGGGTCGTGACGACGACGCCGGAGTCGGTGACACGCTGCTCGAGCGCGAGGCGGTCCTGCTTGGCCTGGGTGAGCGAATCGGAAAGGTCGACGTGGCGGGACTGGTAGCCGCGGAGATCGACTTCGAGGTTGGTGACGTCGCCACGGGCGCGGGTCATCTCGCCTTCGGCGACGAGGATATCCTGACGGGCGCGGCGGAGGCGGTTCTCGGCCTCCACGACCTGACGGGCGGCTTCCTCGACCTGGGCGGTCTTCTCGCGATAGGCGGCGTCAGTGGCGGAGACGGAGCCGGCGGCCGTCGACTTGGCGTCGGAGCCGCCACGGAGGCGGAGCTCGTACTCGGAGACCTGGAGTTCGGCTTCCTGCGCCTCGCGGCGGGCCTCGGCGAGACGCGCCGCGAGGTCGTCGGAACGGAGGTCGGAGGTGCGGGCTTCGTTCTCGGCGTTCTCGCGGGCGGTGCGGAGGTCGAAGAGGGCCTGCTGGGCGAGCTGGACTTGTTCGGCGAGCTCGGCGCGGCGGGCACGGGTCTGGAGCAGCGCGGCCTCGCGGTCGCGCAGGCCTTCGGTGAGGCCGGCGACGTCGGCGCGGCAGACGGTCGCGTCGGCTTCAAGCGCGGCGACCTGGGCGCGACGATCACCGAACTGCTTGGCGTGCCAGGCGAGGTCGAGGTGCGTGAAACGATGGCGGAGGCGACGGTAGCGCAGCGCCTTGGAGGCCTGCCGACGGAGGGAAGCGATCTGGCGGCCGACTTCGCTCACCACGTCGGTGATGCGCGCGAGGTTGGCGTCCACGCCGCTCAGCTTGTTGAGCGCCTCACGGCGCTGGGCCTTGTAGCGGGTGATGCCGGCGGCTTCTTCGAAGAGGTAGCGGCGCTCGGCGGGATTGGCCGACAGGATCTGGTCGATCTGGCCCTGCACCATGAACGAGTAGGACATCCGGCCGATGCCAGTGTCCATGAAGAGGCGCTGGATGTCCTTCAGCCGCGAAGGCTTGCCGTTGATGAAATAATCGCTGGCGCCCTCGCGGTGGAGGCGGCGCATCACGGAGACTTCGGCGAAGGCCGTGCCCAGCTCCTTCTCGCAGTCGGCGAAGACCAGTTCGACCTCGCACTGGGGGAGGGGCTTGCGACGGTCGGTGCCGGCGAAGATGACGTCCTGCATCGCCGGGGCGCGCAGGGACTTGGCGGACTGCTCGCCCAGGACCCAGCGGATCGCGTCGACGATGTTGGACTTGCCGCAGCCATTAGGTCCGACCACGGCCGTGACCCCGGGACGGAGCTCGATGCGGGTCCGGTCGGCGAAGCTTTTGAATCCGTTGGCGACGATTTCCTTGAGGTACATCGAGGGGTGAACCGCACGATTGCCCTGCCCTACCCCCGCCGCAAGCGTCTTGTGCCCTCCGGGTGTCCCACTTATTCACGGCTTTAAATACCCTTGGATTCGGGGTTGACGAAAGGCCTCCCCCCTTGTTCTTTCGACCCTCCAAACGCTCACATGTCCGTAGAAATCAAGATTCGCAAAGGCGAGACCGTCGACAAGGCTCTCCGCCGCCTCAAGAAGAAGATCGACCGCGAGGGCATCATCAAGGACGCCCGCGCCAAGCGAGGCTTCGAGAAGCCGGCCGAACGCCGCCGCCGCAAGAAGAAGGTCAAGAACTTCAGCGCCTACCTGCGCAAGAAGTGGGACAACGTCTAAGCGTCCGTCGTAGTCCAACCACCCGCAGGCCCGTCATCGCGACGGGCCTTCTGCTTTTCGGGGGGCCGCCGACCGGACCGGACGACAAAAAGGGGCGAACCCGGAGGTTCGGCCCTTGGTCTCGGCGAAGCCGGTCGAGGCTTAGCGGAGGAACAGCAGTTCCTGGTAGGACGGCAGCGGCCAGTATTCGTCGGCGACGATCTCTTCGAGGGCGTCGGCGGCGGCGCGGACCTTGAGCATGGCCGGGAGGACCTTGTCGCAGGAGTGCTTGGCTTGGGCGTGCGTGTCGGACTTGGTGACGTCGCGGGCGGCATCGAGGGCGCCGATCGCGGCGGAGAGCTGGTCGGCGAGGCCGACGACTTCCTTGCGGAGCTTGCCACCGGACTTGGTCTTCTCGACCGGGGCAAGATCGGCGGCGAACTTGAGCGCCGCCGGGAGGAGCAACGTCTTGGCGATTTCGGCGACGAGCTTCGACTCGGTGTTGACGGCGAGGACGTAGGAGTGCGTGTAAATCTCTTCGCGGGACTCGAGTTCGGCCTTCGAGAGGACTCCCTGGCGCTCAAAGACCTCGACCGACGACTTGGCGACGATCTCGGGGAGCGCGTCGGGGGTCGTGCGGAGATTCTTGAGGCCGCGCTTGGCGGCTTCCTTATGCCACTCTTCGGAGTAACCGTTGCCGTTGAAGATGATCCGTCCGTGCTTGGTGAGAATGTCCTTGAGGACGCCCTGGAGCGCGGAGTTGAAGTCGGCGTTCTTCTTGAGGGCGGCGGCGAGTTCGTCGGCGAGCTTGTCGAGCGAGTCGGCCATGATCGTGTTGAGCACGGTCAGGGGGCCGGCCACCGAGAAGGCGGAACCGACGGCGCGGAACTCGAACTTATTGCCGGTGAAGGCGAACGGGCTGGTGCGGTTACGGTCGCCGGCGTCCTTCGGGAGGATCGGGAGCGTGTCGACGCCGAGGGTCATGTGGCCGCCCTTGCGCGAGCTGGAAGCGGCACCGCTCTTCTTCACCTGCTCGATGACTTCGTTGAGCATGTCGCCCAGGTAGATCGAGATGATGGCAGGGGGAGCTTCGTTGGCGCCGAGGCGATGGTCGTTGCCGGCCGAAGCGACGGAAGCGCGGAGCAGACCTTGGTGCAGGTCGACAGCACGGACCACCGCGGCGCAGAAGGTGAGGAACTGGGCGTTCTCGTGCGGGTTGTGGCCGGGCTCGAGGAGGTTGCCGACGCCGGCTCCGCCGATGGACCAGTTGACGTGCTTGCCGGAGCCGTTGACGCCCGCGAAAGGCTTCTCGGCGAGCAGGCAGACGAAGCCGTGCTTGGTGGCGACGCGGCGGAGCAGCGTCATCGTGAGCATCTGGTGATCGTGCGCGACGTTGGCGGATTCGTAGATCGGAGCCACTTCGTACTGGGCCGGAGCGACTTCGTTGTGGCGGGTCTTGATCGGGATACCGAGTTTGAAGCACTCGCGTTCGGTTTCCATCATGCAGGCGAGCACGCGATCAGGGATGGTGCCGAAGTACTGGTCTTCGAACTCCTGGCCCTTGGCCGGCTTGGCGCCGAAGAGGGAGCGACCGCAGGTGTAGAGGTCGGGACGGAGGTGGAAGAGGCGGGAGTCGATCAGGAAGTACTCCTGCTCGGGGCCGCACGAAGCGGAGATGTAGCCGTGCTTCTTGCCGAAGAGCGCGAGGACGCGCGAGGCGGCCTTGTTGACGGCAGCCATCGAGCGGAGCAGCGGGGTCTTCTTGTCGAGGGCTTCGCCCTTCCAGGAGACGAACGCGGTCGGGATACAGAGGGTCGAGCCGTTCTCGGTGTCGAAGATGTAGGCCGGTGAGGTGACGTCCCAAGCGGTGTAGCCACGGGCCTCGAAGGTGGAGCGGAGCCCACCGTTCGGGAACGAGGAGGCGTCCGGCTCGGCCTGGATCAGCGCCTTGCCGGAGAACTGGGCAAGCGTGCCGTTGCCATTCGGTTCGAAGAAAGTATCATGCTTCTCGGCGGTGAAACCGGTGAGCGGATAGAACACGTGAGCGTAGTGCGTGGCGCCGAGCTCGAGAGCCCAGTCCTTGATGGCGGCGGCGACGACATCGGCCGAGGCGGCGTCGAGCTTGGCTCCAGATTCGATATTAGACTTGAGGGACTTGAAAACGTCCTTCGGGAGACGCTTCTCCATCTTATCCAGGGAGAAGACGTTCTGGCCATAGATCAGGTCGATCTTCTCGTTGCGGAAGTCGAAGGTGCCCTGAAGGCGAGGCTGGGAGGCAATCGCTTCGATGGCGTTGCGACGGGCTGGGTTGGTGCTCATGGATGGGGGATTGGAAAGATGATTAATTACAGACAATTTCAAAGCACCCCGTGTGCCACGCTTCAACAGGCAACCATTCACAGGGGGTTTTGTGTTTTTTTAGACAGTTGTGCTTAATTTTAGTCAAAATAGCCCTGCTTATTTCCAGACATAGGTCGTCCGGAGGAAGTAGGCCGTGTCGGTCTTGACCTGCGTTGGCAAGGGCTTGGAGCGGAAACTGTTGGCCAGTCCGACCCGCAGGGAAAGCGGCCCGCTATTACGCAGTAAGTTTAGGCTGCTCTCGTGTCGGATGAAGTAGTCGCCGGCGACCTGAAGGGACGGGACGAAGTCCAAGGAGGTATCCCAGACCGTCCAGCCGAAATCACGCGTGAAGATCAGACCGAAGTCTCCGGAGGGCGCGGCCCGGTCAGGCTCGAGGGTATCATCAAAGATCTCGATGCGATGACCAAGCCCGGCCCGCACATCGAGCTTGCCCTTAGCGTCAGTGAAGAGACGGAAGCCGAGTCCGACGGCGTTGACGGAGAAGAAGTCGATCCGCCGGGCGTTGTCGAAGCCGGTGTCGGTACGGAGATACCAGAAGAGGACGTTCGTCGGATTCGTCTCGTACGAGAAGGTCACATGGAGGTCATCCGCCGAGATCCGATCCTGAGCTTCGGCCCGCATGAAGCGGACACCGCCGATCAAGGTATCCGCCTTGGTCACGCCCTTCGCGGAGAAACCCGTGCTGAAACCCGAGCCGGCCACCACGCCGCTGCGCCCGGAGAGATCTGCGTCCGCCTGCGTGACCCATTGCCGCGTGCCGCCGACCTCGGACGGACGCTGCGAAGGCTCCCGCCAGAGCTCGACGGCCCGGTCGAGGGTGTTGGTCTCGCGGCCGCCGCGCGTGACGACCCGGCCGCCTGCCGCGGAGGCGACGCCGTCCGAGACGACGCCCCCCGCGCTCACGCGCACGGATTCGTCGGTGACGAAAGATTCGACCTGCGCGAGTTCCAGCCGGAGCAAGTTTGCGGCGCCGAGGGAAGGCGCGCGGAACTCCATCACGCCATCGACGATCCGTTCGACGCGGCCTTTGAGGAAAGTGCCGTCCTTCATGGTGACGGTGTCCCCGAGGCAGGCCAAGGGCAGGAGCAGGATGAAGAATGACCTCATGCTTTCCAGACAGCCTGAACGACGCAGGGTTGCCAACCTCAGGCTTCTCGGCCGAAGATACCTCATGGGCTACGACGCAGTCATCCTCGGAGCCGGGCCGGCTGGCCTGGCCGTGGCCCATGCGATGCTCCGCGCCGGGGCCAAGGTGAAGGTCCTCGAACCCGCCGACCGCGTCGGTGGCTCGATCCGGACCCACCTGGACGAGGGCTGGATCGTCGAGACCGGCCCCAACACCCTGCAACTCGAAGGGGCCGAAGACGAGGCCTTGATGGCCGCTTACGGGCTCGGCGAGGTCATGCAGTCGGCCGACATGCGGGCAGCCCGGCGCTACATCTACGCCCGCGGCAAACTCCACGGCCTCGGCCCGAGCCCCCTCACCCTGCTGACCAGCAAGCTGCTCACGTGGCGCGGCAAACTGCGCCTGCTCTCCGAGCCCTTCCGGGCGAAAGGCGGCCACGCCGGCGAGACCGTCGTCGAATTCGCCACCCGTCGCTTCGGCCCAGAGGCCGCCGCGATGCTGATGGATCCGATCGTCTCCGGCGTGCACGCGGGCGACCCGGCCCGCCTGGTGATGGCCAGCTGCTTCCCTCGCATCCATGCCCTCGAACAGGCCTACGGCTCGGTCCTCAACGGTCTGCGCCGCGGGCCGAAGACCAAGCGCACGGTCGTCGGTTTTCCCGGAGGCATGCGCCAGCTGGCCGAGGCGATGGCTGCGCGCCTGCCCGCGGAAGACCTGCGGCTCGGCGCCGTGACGACTTCGCTCCGCCGCGACGCGCGCGGCTGGAACGTCGCCTGGCGCGGCCCGGACGGCACGGACGAGGGCGTCTCCGCGAAGCATCTGGTCGTCACCGCACCCTGCTGGCATTGGGGCTCCCTGCCCTTCGATGAAACCGTCACGCCCTTCCTCCGGGATTGGGAAAATCCCAAAGTCCCCCCGGTGACCGTCGTCGCCCGTGGCTACGCTCGGGAGGACGTCCCGCACCCGCTCGACGGATTCGGCTACCTGACACCGGGCGGCGAACACCGCGAAGTGCTTGGCTGCCTGTTCCCTTCTTCCGTGCTGCCGGGACGCGCCCCCGACGGTCATGTGTTGGTCTGCTGCTTCATCGGCGGCGACCGGCGTCCCGAACTCGCACGCCTGCCGGAAGAAGCGCTCCGCCGGCTAGTCGACGACGAACTCGCCGCGACGCTCGGCGTCAAGAAGGGGCCGGCCCGCGAATGGATCCAGCGCTGGGAGCGTGCCATCCCGCAATACGACGCCGGCCAGCCGCGGCGGGAAGCCGGGCTGACCCAGGCCGAAGCGGCCCATCCCGGGCTGCATTTCCACGGCGCCTTCCGGGGGGGCATCTCGCTGATGCACACGCTCCGCGGTGGCGACGCCCTCGGCCGGAGCCTGGCGGAAGCTTAGGCCGAAGTTCCTTCCGAAGACGGATCCGGCAGGCCGCGGACGATCCAGATCGCCGGCAGCATCAGCAGCGCACCGCCAAGGTATACCCAGAAGTGGGAGCCGAAGTGGAAATAGAGCAACGCGGCGGTCACTGGCCCGATCACCCGGGCGAGCGAGCCAGCCGAACGTAGGATGCCGAGATTACGTCCCTGCTCCGAGGCGTCGGAGTAAAGCGATACCAAGGCCGAGACGCTGGGCAGGATCAGGCCGGTCGCGAAGGAGATCAGGCCGAGACCGAGGTAGAAGGTCGTCTCGGCGCCGTCACCCGCGACGGCGCGCGTGGCCGGGATCAGGGCGACGACGGAGAAGGCGACGGAGGCGGTCAGCATCCCGATCATGATGACCTTGCGCTGGCCCAGCCGCTTCACGAGCTGACGGGCGAGCCCTTGGGCGAAGATCATGCAGGCGCCGTTGAACAGGAAGAGCCAAGCGTTGTCGCGCGGGCTGTAGAGGAACAATGCGAAGGTCAGGAAGACGATGGTGTTCTCCATGCCGGTGAAGGCCACCTGATAGACGAGATTGGCGAACGAGGTCCTTCGGACGGCGGACGAAGGGACCGTGGCGAGGTCGAAAACCGACGGACGCTTGGCGTCCGCGGAAGCCCGGCGCTCCGGCGCGAGCGTCTCCGGGAAGAACTTCACGACCAGGATGAAGTTGAGCAAGGCGAGCGAGGCGGCGATGGCCGCTGGCACGGAAAACGGGTTCAACCCGAAAGAGCCGATGACCGGACCGTGAGCGAACTGCACCGAGTACGCCAGGCCGCCGATGACCGGACCGAAGACGAAGCCCAGGCCGATGGCGATGCCGACGACGGCCATACCCTTCGTGCGCTCCTTCTCGTCGGTGACATCCGCCGCGGCGGCGCTGGCCACGGCGATGTTGCCCGCCATCATGCCCGAGATGAGCCGGGTGACGACCACGACCCAGAACTGGCCGGCGAAAATCCAGAGCAGATAGGAAAGCGCATTGCCAGCCAATGTTACAGTCAGGATGCGGCGGCGGCCCAGACGGTCGGAGAGCGCGCCCCAGATCGGCGAGAACACGAACTGCAGCAGGGAGTAGAGGGTGCTAAGGAGACCGCCGAAGAGCACCGTCTTCTTGAAGACCGTATCGCCGCCCATCCATTCGGCGGCCGAGTTCAAGGAACCGATCAGAGTGCCGGTCGCGCCTTCCGTCCGGATATAATGGTCCAGGAGGTGCGGGAACAACGGGATGATGATGCTGAAGCCCACGATGTCCATGAACACCGTCAGGAAGATGAGTCCGAGGATGCGGCGCTGGGGGAGGACGGCGGGGGCGGACATGCGCCCCACGATGGGGTCCTCCCTTCCCTGCGCAAACAAAACAGCGGCTTGCGGTCACCCCCTTGATGGGAGAAGATAAAGACATGCGGACTCTCGCCTTCCTCGCTTTGCTCCTGAATCTGGGAAGTGGCGCCGCCCGGGCGGCCACCGACCCCAAGCTGCTGCTCATCGAGCAGAAGCTCAGCGGCTTCGAGGACCGCGACTACGCCGCCGCCGTCGAGAAGACCCTCGGGGAGTTCGAAGGACGGACCGGCGTCAGCCTCCGGCCCGGAGAACTCAAGCGCTGCGGCCTCAAGCTTTCCTCCGAAGGCGGCGCCGGCCTGGCCACGCCCAAGCCGCTGGTGCGCGCGATCACCGCCGCTCTCCTGCGCCGCGGCTTCGCGCAAGGCTCGATCTCCCTCTGTGACGCCAAGCCGGACAACCTCCGCCAGGCCGGCTTCCTGCCTTCCCTCTCCTCGCAGGCTGATACCTTCGAAGGTTTCCCGGTCCTGGCCTGGGAGACCCTCGCCCCGGGCTGGGCCGCTGACAGCCACCTTCGTTATGAGAATCAGGTCCTGCCCCGGCCCGGCACGCCGAACGTGCCTTGGGGTGACGCCCGCGTGAGCGTGCTGCCGAAGACCTTCGTCGATGAAGTCGACTTCTGGATCAACCTGCCGGTGCTCAGCGACAGCCGCTCGCTCGGCGTACACGGCGCGATGGCCGCGGCCTCGATCGGCAACATGGCCAACGCCGAACGCTTCCTCGATAATCCTTTCAACGCCTCCAAGGCCGCGGTGGAAGTCTGCGCCATCCCGAAGCTCGCCAAGCGTAACGTGCTGACGATCCTCTCCCTGGAACGCTATCAGGTGCTCGGCGGACCAGGTTTCGACGCCAGCTGGTGCCGCTCGGAGAAGACGCTCCTCGGCAGCGCCAATCCGGTCATCATCGACTTCATCGGCCTCCAGAAGATCAACGCCGCGCGCGCCGCTAGCGGCATCGCGACGATCCACCCGGAGCCTCCGATCTTCGCCGCCGCCAACGCCGGCGAAATCCGGCTCGGCACGTGCCGTCCGGCCGACATCACGCTCATCCGCCTCCCCGCCCCTTAAGCCGCCAAGCGCCGCAGGTTCTCCGCGCCGGCGCGGAAAGCGGCGAGCTGGAAGCGCCGATACACCGGTAGACCGCACCATACGAACCAGCGGCTGGGGCGGACATGATAGGAGACGGTCAGGACAAGTCCTTCGCCCTCGCGCTTCACTTCCGCCCGCCAGATGCCCCGTCCATAATGTCTGCGGGTGGTGACATAACCCAAGGTGACGCTTTCGGCGGCGGCTTCCACGACGTCGACCTCGACGATCGCGGGTAACATCAGGGGCGCGAGTCCAGGGAGACTCGGGACGAACAAGCCCAGTCCCAGTCGGTCGCCGACGCGCACCGCGCGGCCTTCGTCCTCGAACTGGGTCCGACGGACCATGACGCGCTCGGGGTAGAAACGATAACCTAGCAAAGCATCCTTCACACGCGCGAAAGCTTCCGGCGACCACGGGCCGACCTCGACGCGATGCGAATCGGCGAAGACCGCGGTCGCGCGGTCGCCGCCCTCGACAGGCGTAAGCAAGTCAGGCAAGGGCGCGACAATGTCGTCGAACGCGGGCGCCTGCGCTGCGAGCAACAAGGCGCCGAGAAGGTTGAGCGAACCATGCACCGCGGCCATCTGCGGGATGGTGAGGTAGCTCCACCCGAAGGCATGGGCGGCGGTGTAGCCGACGCCGAGCAGGAAACCAGGGACGAGGCAGACGTAAGGCCAGGGCCCGCGCTTCACAGGCATGAACGCCGCCCAGAGCAGGAAGCCGGCGGCGAAGACCACGGCAGCAGCGACTTCGACGGTCCCCGGCCGAAGCGGGTCGGTCCGCAAGGCGAAGCACAACGCGGTGGCCGGAGCGCCGGCCACGTAAAGCCAGAGACCGAGGTCGCGCCAGCGGCAGCGAGCGAGCGGACGTTCGCTGGCCGCCATCGCCAGCGGCAGGACACCGAAGGTGATGGCGAAGTGCACGGTGGTCAGCGTGGCGAGAGGATCGGGGAAGCCGGCGAAGGTGCGATCATAGCGCGACCAGATCCAGGCCGCCGCGGCCACCAAAGGGCCGGTGGCGGACAACATCTCCAAGTAGCGACGCGGCGCCGGCGCCAAGTCGTCGGCCAGGAAGCGACGTAAGCCATGCGCCCAGAGCCAAAGCGCGAAGAGGAACGCCGGCGCGGCGGCCAAAGCCATGACGATACCGGGCTCGCCGGAGAAGACATACGCCAATACCCAGATCCACAGCCCAGGCAAAGCAAGCCGGTTGAGCCAGCGCGGGAAACCGCGGTCCAAATGCTGCGACCAGACCAGCGCCGCCCAGAAGCAGAGCGCCGCGATGATCGTAAACCAATCGACGGCAGCGAGAAGGTCCATGCCGTCAGCCTAGGGGCGCAAAAAAGGCGGTCAAGGGAGGTCCCTTGCCGCCAGATGCTTCATAAGGACTACTTCAGAGCTTCAAACCGAGGGCTTCGGAGGCCGTCGCGCGCTCTTCGAGCAGTTCCTTCTCGGTGATCGCGATCTTCTCCTTGGAGAAGGCGTCCAGCGGCAGACCCTGCACGATTTCCCAGGAGCCGTCGGCCTTGGTGCGGATCGGGTAACCGAACATGATGCCCGGAGCGATGCCGTAGTCGCCCTTGGAAAGCACGGCGACGGAATGCCAGTCGCCGGCCGGCGTCGGGAAATGCAGGCTGCGCAGGGTGTCGAGGGCGGCGTTGGCGGCGGAGGCGGCCGAAGAGGCGCCACGGGCCTTGATCACGGCGGCGCCGCGCTTCTGGACGTCAGAGACGAAAGTCTCCTTAAGCCACGCGTGGTCGGTGATGACCTGGGTGGCCGGCTTACCGTCGATCGTGGCGTTGGTGAAGTCAGGATACTGCGTCGAGGAATGGTTGCCCCAGATGGCGACGTTCTTGACGACGGAGTTGTGCGCGCCGGCCTTGCCCGCGAGCTGAGACTTGGCGCGGTTCTCGTCGAGGCGGGTCATCGCGAAGAAATTCTCGGTCGGCACGCTGCCGGCGGAACGCAGGGCGATGAGCGCGTTGGTGTTGCAAGGGTTGCCGACGACGAGGACCTTGACGGACTTCTTGGCGCTGCGCGCGATGGCTTCGCCCTGGCCGATGAAGATCTTACCGTTGATGCCGAGCAGGTCCTTGCGCTCCATGCCGTCCTTGCGAGGCACCGCGCCGATGAGCAGGCACCAGTCGGCGTCCTTGAAGCCCTCGTTGAGGTCGCCGGTGGCGACGACGTCGGTGAGGAGAGGGAACGAGCAGTCCTGGAGTTCCATCACCACGCCGGCGAGGGCGTTGAGGCCGGGTCCGACTTCGATGAGGTTGAGGGCGACTGGCTGGTCGGGGCCGAAGACGGCGCCGGAAGCGAGGCGGAAGATGGCGGCGTAACCGATGTTGCCGGCGGCGCCGGTGACGGCGACGCGAATGGGGGACTTGGAGGCCATAAGAGTAAGCCTATCTAGGTAGGCCCTCCCCCGGGAGTGAAGCGGAAACTAGAGCCCGAGCTCCCCTTGCATGAGGTCATCAGCCGCCGGCGCCGACATGCTGTCGCGAACTAATTGTGACAAAGGCGCGGCGGAACGGCCTTCCTGTCCGCAGAGCGCCCGGAGCACCAAGGCGGCCGCCAAGGCATCATAAAGCGCGCAGTGATAGCGGCGGCGGCCCGGCGGGCAATGGTCGGCGGCCAGTTCTTCCAGCCGGGCGCTCAGGCGCAGGGCCGAGACCAAGGCACCGAGCCGGAAATCTCCGAGCGACGGGGCCCAGGCCCGGGCCAGCCGGCAGGTGTCGATCCAAGGCCCCCACTCGGCGACCTCAGCCGCCTCTCCCACGAAACCCGGGACGACCGAAGGACGCGACCAGGTACCACGCAGGAGGCCGGATTCGACCGAGGCGTTATGCGCGGCCAGCAGACCGGTCCGGCGCAGGCCAACCCAGCGCTCCCATTCGGACTCGAACGGCGGACGGCCTTTGAGCTCCTTCACGCCGAGGCCGTGGCACTGGGTGTCGATCGCCGGCACCGGCACACGGGACGCATGCAGGCTCGTGGCGGCGGAGACGATCTCGCCGCCAAGCATGGTCGCGACCCCGAACTCGACGACACCGGTCCGGGCGCTGCCTTCGAAGTCGATGACGTGGATCGGGACCGAGGACCAGGTGAAGGCGACAGGGCTCATGGGTTCAGCGCCATTCGTGCTTAGGGTAACGTCCGCGCAGTTCTTTCTTCACGCCTTCGTAGGAGCCTTTCCAAAAAGAGTCGAGATCGGTGGTGCGCTGCTGGGTCCGGCGAGCGGGCGATTGGATGCACACGACCATCGGGACCTTCCCGAGGCAGACGCGCAGCTTCGCACCCGGGAAATCATAAAGCTCCTGCACGGTCGCTTCGACCTCGGCCTGCCCGTCCTCGGTATACTCGATGCGGGCGGGGTGCTTCTTGCGCGGCAGGACGATCTTCTCGGGACAGTAGGACTCGAGCGCCATGGCCTGCTCATGCGTGAGCCAGCCACGGACGACGCCGAAGACCGGGCGATCGCGGATATCCCGGTAAGCCACGGCGCCCGTACAGACTTCTTCGATCACCATGCGGCGGGCCGCTTCATCGAAAGGCGGGATGCCGAGCTCAGGACAATGCTTGGAGAGGAAGTTGACGCGGCGGATCCAAGCGTCCACGGGCGCGTCCCACTTCTCGAGTTCGAGCCGTCCGGCGGCGACTTCTTCCGCGAGCAGCCGGCTGGCGGCGTCAGAGGGAGCGTCGTCGCGTTCCTTGGCTTCGAGGACGAGGTCGCGGAAGCGTCGCTCGACGCGCGTGACGACGCGACGCTGCGAACCGTCGTAACGGACCTGATTGACCGTCGAGAACTCCGCCGGGAAGAGTTCCTGCAACCAGGCCTCCTCGATGGCGGTCGCGAGCGAGAGATAAGTCGTCACGCCGCCGCGGGCTTGGATCTCATCGACCTCAGCCGCGACCAGGAGCTTGGCGTTACGGATGGAGGATTCGCGGCGCAGCTCGCCGGTACGCCCGTGCACCAAGGCGCAGCGCAACGTGCCCGCGTCGAGACGGACGGCGAGGCGGTCCGAGAAACCAAGCAGCAGGCAACGACGGACCGCGGCGGGGTCGGCGATGCGGTCGCTGACCGGAAGCCCCTGCCCTTCGGCGAGGCGGAGGAACTGACGGGCGGCCTGATCGGCCTGCCGCGCGGCCTGGCCGTGCACGCCGAAGCGGTCGCAAGCGTCGGCGTCGAACTTCATCTCGACCGCCCGCTGCAGGAGTGCCAGCCGCGGGAAGAAATCGGAGCCGTCTTCCTGTTCGACCGAATCGCGGGCGTTCTCGGTCCGGTCGTCGACTTTGCGGAAAAGGATATCCCGGCCTTGGGCGAGACCGGCGATACGGCAGACTTCGTAGACGCAATCGAGTTCGCCGGCCGCAAGGAGCATACGCGCGTAACGCGGGTGCGCCGGGAAGACCGACATCCGGCGGCCGAGGGCGCTGAGCTTACCCTGCGCATCGACGGCGCCCAGGTCGGCGAGGACCGTCAGCGCCCGCTGCAAGGCCTTGTCATCCGGCTTCTCATACCAAGGGAAAGTCGCGGCCTCGCCCCAACCGGATGAGAGCAGCAGCAGGATCGTCTCCGAGAGATCGACCCGCTTGATCTCAGGGACTTCGCGGAGCGGGCGAG
>JAUMEU010000098.1:0-9519 GCA_032120295.1 Opitutales bacterium
ATTCGCACCCGAGACGAGATACGCGAGCAGGTCGGCGACCTCCTGGGCGTTGAGCGAATTGATCAGGCCGACGGGCATCGGGCTGTCCGGCGAACGATCGATCGTGAGGATGTCGGACCGGTTGACCGAAATCGTCACCGAGGGGTCGAAGGGATTGACGGCGAGCTCAAGCTTGTCGCCTTCTTCGTTCAGGATCCGGCCGATGGTCTTGCCGCCGTCGACGCGGCCGATGACGGAGTTGGCATATTGGTCGGAGAGCACGGCGTTGGGCTGCACGATGCTCATGAGCACGTCCGCCGGGGCGGTGCGGGCGCCGAGACCGGAAAGATCCGGACCCTGCGCACCGCCGTCATTACCCATGCGGTGACACTGCGAGCAGAGCGCGGCGGCGAACATCTTCTGGCCGTTCGCGAAGTCGAAGGTCTTCTTAGCCTTGGCGTCTTCCCAGACCTTGAGGGCCTCGGCGTGCGTCCAGAGACGACCCGGGCCGGCGGCGGCCGGGATCGGCGCAGCGGGCTTGCGCGCGGCGACCGGGGCGATCTGCTCGAGCTCCGGGCGCTCGGCTTCCGGCGCGACGGCGAGAGATTCCTTGCGGATATTACGCACGAAGCCCTTCAGCGAGTTGCCGCCTTCGGCCTGCGCGAGCACGTCGAGGTGACCGAAGAACTGCTTCCGTAACTCCGGCGTCCAGCCGACGGTGGCGCGGCTCAGGTAGACGGCCAGGCCGATGCGCGTCGACGAGGGCGTGACGGCCATCGCGTTGGCGGCGGCCTTGGCGTAACCGGGATGGCGGGCGAGGATTTCCGGATCGGCGACGACGGCGGGGGCGGGCTGCGCGATCTTCATGGCCTGCAGGACGCGGGCCGGCGCGCTCGGTTCGCCGAGGTAGATGGCGAGCTGGGCGAGCAGACGGTCGAGGGCGTTGTCGCCGGAGGGGATGCGGCCGGCGCTTTCTTTGCCGAGACGCGCCACGGTGGCGGCGTCGGGCTTACCGAGGCGTGCGAAGGCGACGTGCAGGACCCGCAAGCGGTCCTGCTGCAGGCGCAGGTCCTTGGTCTGGGCGGCCGAGTCGGCGGCGGCGACGATGGTGGCGAGGTCCGGCGCACCCCCCTTGACGCTGCGGGCGAGGGCCAAGGCGGCGTTGAGCGCGAGGTCGAGGTTGGCGTCCGCCTTCACGCGCGCCCGCCAGCTTTCGACGGGCTGGTGCTCGACGGCGATGCGGGCGGCGTAACGGACCCAGCGGTCGGGGTGGCCCATGAGCGGCCAGGCTTTGGCGAGCGCGGCGGCGGACGGGGCGACGTCGCGGAGGGCTTCGAGTTCGCGACGGAGCTTCTGCTCCGGCGTGGCTTCAAACCAGCCGGCAGGCGCGGTAGACTCCTGGCCTTGATAGGTGATGCGGTAGAGCGCGGACTGGCCGCCGCGCCCGCCGATGGTGACATACATGTGGCCGTCCTGCGGACGGATCACGGCGTCGGTGACGGAGAACGGCTTGCCGGCGGCGAAGACTTCCTTGCGCGCCTTCCAGCCGCCGCCTTCCGGCGTGAGGTGGATGGCGTAGAGCGTGGCGAAGGTCCAATCGCACGCAAAGAACGCGCGCTGATAGGAAGCGGGGAACTTGGCGCCGGTGCCCATGGTGGTACCAGTCGGGCTGCCCGGACCGATGTCGACGAGCGCGGGCTGCATATCGAGCGTGGGGAAGGCGTTGTTGCCGGCACCGGAGCGCCAGCCGAGCTCGCCGCCCGGGGTGCAGAGGTAGATGCGCGTCGGGCGATACCACGGGGCGCCCATGTCCCACTCCATGTCGGAGTCGTAGGTGAAGATGTCGCCGTCCGGCGCGACGGAGCAGTCGTAAGGATTACGGAAGCAGGTGGTCACGCGGACCCAGTCCTTGCCGTCCTTGTCCATGCGGGCGATCCAGCCGCCCACGGCCTTGATGCCGGAGGCGTGGCCGTTGGCGTCTTCGTACTTCTTCAGGAGGTCGTCCTCGTCGTAACGCTTCACCGGCGCGCCGGCCTTCTCGTCGTCGGGCAGCTTGGTGTGGTTGCCGCCGACCACGAGGATCGAGCCATCGCGGTCGAGGACGAGCTGGTGCGGGCCGTGCTCGCCCGAACCCTTGAGCGCGCGGATGAGCGTCTGCTCCTCGTAGGAGCCGTCGCCCTTGGTGTCACGCAGGCGCCAGATGTCGCCCTTGCCCTTCTCACTCGTGCAGGCGTACAAAGCACCGTGGGCGAAGAGGAGGCCATGGCAGCCGAAGAACTGCGTGTCGATCTTGGTGACGACCGGCTTGTTGGGGTCCTTCAGCGAGACGCGCCAGAGCACGCCGCCTTGGTCGCCCGCGACAAGGTCGCCTTCCGGCGAGACGGCGAGCGAGACCCACGAGCCTTGCTCCGGCTTGGGCACCGTGTACAGGAGCTCGGCCTTGAAGCCAGGCTGCAGGATGAGTTCCTCCGGCGCGGCGACGGAAGTGGACGGCGTACGCTTGCCGCTCTTGGCGACGGCGGCCTGACGGTCGAAAGGCTTACCCCAGGGCTGTTCGCCGTATTGCTTGACGAACGTCGCGGCGGCCCAGGCGGCGTCGTCGAAGCCGGCGTTTTCCCAACCCTTGCCGGGCTTGGCCAGCGAGGCCTTCCAGCTCGTGCCCGTTTCGGCGAGGACGGTCTTGCCGGCAGTGAGACGGAGGGTCATCGCGGCGATGCCGCCGTCATTGCGGGCGAGCACGGCAATCGTGTTCACGCCGGCCTTGAGGTCGCCGCCGACCTCCGCGGTGAAAGCTTCGGCCCAGTCATCGGAACCGCCGAGAGACTTGCCGTTGAGCCAGACCACGCAGTGGTTGTCGGCGGTGGCCTGCAGCAGAGCCTTGGCCGGGACTTCCTTCAGCTCGAAGGAGGTACGGAACCAGACCTCCTGTTTCGCGATGTTGTTCTTCGCGCCCCAGATCCAGGAAGTCTCCGCCGAGGCGACGACGGAGCTGACGCAGAACACGAACAGGCAGAGCAGGCGGAGGAGCATGGGAAGATGCGGGGTTATCCACCGAGATACCCGCTATTCGGAGGCTGGCAAGCGTCCCCAAGGCCTTAAGCCACGCCTTTCCCGTTCATTTACGTCTTGCCCGCCCGCCTTACACGGACTTCCTCAACAGTCCTGGTTAGGAGGGGTGGCAGAGTGGTCGATTGCGTCTGATTCGAAATCAGATGAACCGCAAGGTTCCGGGGGTTCGAATCCCTTCCCCTCCGCCAGGATACTTTCGCGGTGACACGTGGGCACGAGTAACGGTGACACGGGGTCGATACAGCCAGCCGAAGGGATGAGAACCCCGGTTCGGTGAGCCCTCAGGGGCGAACAGGCGATCCGCAGGATCGGGACGCAGTCCCGAAGCGTAGCGAACCAATCCCTTCCCCTCCGCCAGGATACTTTCGCGGTGACACGTGGGCACGAGTAACGGTGACACGGGGTCAATACAGCCAGCCGAAGGGATGAGAACCCAGGTTCGGTGAGCCCTCAGGGGCGAACAGGCGATCCGCAGGATCGGGACGCAGTCCCGAAGCGTAGCGCAGCCAATCCCTTCCCCTCCGCCAGGATTTTACTTTCGTCAACTAGAGACTCTGAGGCCCAGAGGCTCAGTTGACCAGGTACATAAGGTAGGGTCGGGACCGCGTCACGACATAGTTGTCTCGAGGTAGGGGTATCTCCCCTTGCCCACGTGTCACCATGCCAACGTGCCCCCTCGCGCCGTAGGCGCGTCGCGCCCCTACCTTCTGCGGCCCAATTCCAAACGAATCTCCTCCGTCACGTCCTCGAGCCGGCGCATGGCGCTCTGCACGATGGTCTCCGCGACCTCGGTGTTCGGGATGCGACGAAACCCGGCGAGGATCGCCTCGACCGAGCAGACGATAAAAGGCGTCGGGGCTTCGACCAAGACGAACTTCACGCCCTTCTTCTCCGCGTTCAGCTGAGCGACGAGCCGACGCATCCGTTCCAAGCCCTCACGTCCGGCGATGAAATCCAGGTTCGTCTGCAGCGTCATGCACTCCGGCGCCGCGGCCGCGTCGAACGCCAGCCGATACTCCACGCCGTTGCGGGTGAAGCCAAAGGCGCCTTGGTGACGCTCGACCGATGGGATCAGGCGGGGCGGACGATCCGTGACAATGCTGATGACACCCTCGTACAGCAGCTTCAGCTCTTCGATCGGAATAAGCATGCGAGGAGAATGATAAGATGGAGGACTGAGTCGAGGACTGCGTTGATGGCGGAAATGATTAGGGCCTGAGCTAGGCCGCCGAAGGGTGGCCGCACGGTAGAGGCGAGACTACGTCGCGCCCTCCAGTTTTCCCGTGCTCGCTTGCCCACGTGTCAACTTGCCAGCCTGCCAGCAAGTTCTCCCCTCCGGCCAACCGGGCCACTGGTCAACGGGTCGATTCTCCTTGGCCCGCGTCAGCGTGTCAACGTACCCCCTCGCGGCCTCTGGCCGCGCAGCCCTTGCTTCACCTCCGCCCCGGCCGCATCCGCAGATTAGCCTCGGCGAACGCTTCGCCCATGAGCGCAAACGTCTTCGCGCAACCGAGATAATGATAGCCAGCATTGGAGGCGCCGCGCTTCTGCATGGCGGCCTCGTCCGCGGAGATCAGCTTGGCTTCGTAATCCTTGAGATAGGCCTTCTGCTGCGCGTCGGTCATCTTGCCGTCGGCGTTGGCCGAGCGCTTGCCCTTGGTCTTGAGCTCGTACGCCATCTGTCGGACCTTCTCCTTCTTATCCTGGATGGCGCCCAGCTTCTCGTCCCAGAACGGCGCCGTCCGCACGGCGAGGACGTTGCCCTTGAACTCCGGCAGCGAGGCCGGCGCGGCCATCGCCTCGCGGAAGGCGAGGTTGTCGTCGCTGCCCGGATCCTTGCCGCCGACGCCCATGACGCCGATGACGAAGGGCAGATTGGGCGCGGCGAGGTCCTTGCGGACGTCGCGGATGAACTTTGTCAGCAGGTCGGAATAGGCGACGAAGCGCTTGGCGGACTCTCCCTTGGGCTGCTTGGGATAGAAATTCGAGTCCACCATGTCATTGAAACCTTGGAACCAGATGAAGCCGGCCAGCTGGTAGCCCTCTTTCGGATCGTACGCCGGGCAGACGCGCCCGGGGTTGGCCAGCACCTGCTTCGCATGCGCGAGCATGAGGCGATAGTAATGACCGGCGTCGGCGAGCGGATGCTTGTCGGTCTCAAGGTCGCGGGCTGTCCGCGGATACGGCCCGGCGCCCGGTGAACGGAAATCATAATTCAGAGACTTGCCGCCCCAAGCGGCCTTGATGAGCAGGATGGGGCCTTGGCTGGCGCGCTCCATCGCCAGTCCGAACGTATACTCCGGGCCGATCTTGCCGCCGTCCTTCGTCGGATCCTGCCGCGAGCCGTAACCGGTCGTCAGCGGACCGAAGCCTTCGCCGTTCTTATCGCCACTGCCGGTGAGATAGGTGATCCACACATTCTTCGCGGCGGCCGGTTTGCCGTCCGGGCCGAGCATGCGCTTCAGCAACGGCGCCGTCGCGGGGTCTTCGCCGATATAGTCGATCGTCTCGACCCTCGCATGGCCTTCCATGTTCGACTGCCCGACGAGGATGTAGACCTGCAGGGGCTTCGCTTGAGCCACGGCGGCGCACGCGGCCATGACGAACCACGCGAACAAGGGGTATCTCATACCTCTCTTATACCCCTCCCGCCCCATCCCGCAACCCCGAGGTAGGGGCGCGTCGGCGGCGCGTCCGCGGTCGCGACACCGTCGCGCCCCTACCCGCCACCCGCCACCTGCAATGGAGGCATCACCCCTTACCCCCATGTCCCCGTGCCAGCATGCCCCCTCGAAGGCTTCGCCTTCGTCACCACCCTGCCGCCCGACCTTCTCGCGAACGCGGATCGTGCGCACCGACGAATGGGCCGCCCTTCACTGGTTGGCCGACCGCCTGGGTCGAACCGATGGTGTCCACTTCGTTCAGCACATGGCCACGACGACGGAGGTCAGCCTTCATGGCCTCGGGCATCGACTTCTCGACCCGCAGTTCATCCGGACTCCACTGCTGATGGAAGCGCGGACGCGCTAAGGCCTGCGCCGGGGTATCGCCCTCGTCCAGGATGTGCAGCAGCGCCAGGAGCGTCTGCGAAATGATTGTCGGTCCGCCGGCCGCGCCGATCGCGAGCACCGGGCGCTCGCCTTCGAAGACGAGCGTGGGGGACATGCTGGAGAGCGGGCGCTTGCCGGGCGCCGGGAGATTAGCCTCCGCGCCGACCAATCCGAACGCGTTCGGGGCCCCGGCCTCGGCGGCGAAATCGTCCATCTCGTTGTTCAGGACGACGCCCGTCCCGGGGACGACGACCTTGGAGCCGTACGAGGTATTGATGGTCGACGTGCAGGCGACCCAGTTACCCGCGGCGTCCGCCGCCGAGAAATGCGTGGTATGCTTCTCGAAGACATGCTCGTCCGCGCGCGGCGGCATGCCGTGGTCTTTAACTGGCGTCACCTTGGCGGCATCGATCTTCGCGGCGAGGCTCCGGCCGTAATCCTTGTCGGCCAGCCCACGTGGCACCTTGGTGAAAGCGGGGTCGCCCAACCAGAACGCGCGGTCCGCGAAGGCGAGCTTCATGGCCTCGGCGACGACGTGCGGGGCATCCTCAGGCCGCACCAGCCCCTTGGCCTCGAGGATGTTCAGGATCTGCGCGACATGCACGCCTCCCGAACTAGGCGGCGGCATGCCGACGATCCGGCGGCCGTGATAAGTGGTCTCGAGCGGCGTGCGTCGCTTGAACGCATAAGCGGCGAAATCGGCCTCGGTGATCAGGCCGCCGTTCTCGCGCATCCACTTCGCCGTGGCCTGGGCGAAGGGCCCGCGGTAGAACCAATCAGGTCCGCCGGCCCCCAGCGCACGCAAGGTCTTCGCAAGTTCGGGCTGCTTATGGATCTCGCCTTCCTTGAGCGGAGATCCGTCGGCATGCAGGAAGATCGCGCGGGATGATGGGAATGTGGCAAGGTCCTTGGCCACGGCGACGATGCGCGACGCATAGGCGCGGGATAGGGGAAAACCGTCTTCGGCAATCTTGGCAGCCATCTCGCAGTGCACCTTCCACGGCAGCTTGCCGTAACGCGTCACCGCTTCGTGGAAGACCGCGACCTGCCCGGGGACGCCGACCGCAAGGGCGCCGGTGCGACTCAGCTCGGGCACGGCCTGGCCATTGCGCACGAACATGTCGGGCGTCGAAGCCGCCGGCGCGGTCTCACGTCCATCGAGCGCAACGATTTCTCCCGAAGGAAGCCGAAGGAGCATGAAGCAGCCTCCGCCGAGACCAGAGTTATGGCTATCGACCACGCCGAGCACGAGACCCGTGACGACCGCCGCGTCGACCGCGTTGCCGCCTTGGCGCATGATTTCAACTCCCGCCTCGCTGGCCAAGTGATGCACCGCGGCGACCATGCCACGACGCGCTTCTTCAGCCGCCTGACCGACGACGGTCAACAGCATGAGCACGAACAGGGGCAGTCGCTTCATGCACTCACCTTACCTAAGCCCACCGCTCCCGCAACCCTGGGCTAGGGGCAAGCACCGCGTGCTGCCCTAGCTGTCTCTGACTTGGGTAGGGTCGGGACCGCGTCACGACATAGCCTGCGGCTTAGGTAGGGCGACCACCCTTGGTCGGCCGCGGTTGAGCCAGGGCGCTCAACCCTACCCAAGACAGAGGACAGCACATGGTGCTATCCCTGCCTTAAGACACCCCAGCCAATCATCCGGTCTCCGGTTTCCCTTTATGCCCTGCGGTTTGTCTGGTCCACGTGCCCTCCGGCCCTCGTGTCCTCGATTAGTGTCTCCCTGACCCACTGGCCCACTGATCAACTGGTCAACTTGTTAGCCTCCCTCACGACCCCCACCAGGTGGATCATGCCTAAGACATCCTGGCGGTTATACTCGATGAGATTAGTCCAGTCGCGGCGGGCTTCGTTGGTCAGCTCACGATGCACGCCGTCGCGCTTGGCGAGCAGCTTGCGCATCCGGCCGAGGATCGAGCCCGGCTGCACATCGAGCAGGTATCTCTTATAAGGATAGCCCACCGCAGACTGAATCAGGAAATCCTTCAGCCCGGGCTTGCGATGCTCCCTCGACGTACGGCATGCCTCGGCATAAAGCGCCGGGCGGTTATTCTTGAACCACCTCGCCGCGTTGGCGTTCAGGTAGTTCTCCTTGATCCACTCGGCGTGCTCCGGACAAGACTCCATCAGGAGATCGCGCTCCGGGATACTGTAGCCGGCGATGAGCGAGTCCGTGGCGAGCGCCACCTCGACGATCCTCGTCGCCAACTCGAGCCACGGCTGGAACTCCAGGCCACGCGCCTTGGCTGATGCGGCGAGAATCGCATCGTGGGCATAGGTCTTCAGGCCCTCGGCCCAGACGACGGTCGTCAGCGCCGGCTCGGGGTCGGCCTTGCGCCTCTCGACGTCGAGCCAGATGACTGGCCGGGTGTTCTTATGGAAGGCGGAGGATTGCAGGGTATAGCGGGGCATGAGGTTGGCAGTATACACCGACTTTTCGAAAACACCCCTCCTCCGAGCCCTGCTCCCTGGTATTCCCCTACGGGGAAGATTCCTGATATTAGCTCTGGACGCCCTCTGCCTTGAGTGGGATGCGGCAGCTGTATCGAGGTAGGGGCGGCACCGCGTGCTGCCCTAGCTCAGAGCCAATATATAGGTGACAGGTGACGGCCCTCAGGAAGTCAGCCCTTCGGGAATCAGCATTTCGGCTATCAGCCATCGGGATCCTGCGGCCGGCTCCCGAACGGCCGGAGTCCGAACTCCCGGAGCCCGTGCCCGTCACCTGAAATTAAATCCCCCAGCTAATCATCCGGTCTCCGATTTCCCTTTGTGCCCTGCGGTTTGTCCGGACCACGTGCCCCCTGCCCCCGTGCCCCCGTGTCAACTTGCCCCCTCTCGGCTCCGCCACACTATCTCCCCCATGCCCCCGATGACCGATCGTCGTTCCTTCCTGCGTACCCTCGCTGGCGCGACCGGCGCCGCCGCTCTCTCCGTTGGTTGCGCCAGCCGGCCGACAGCGAGTCGCATTGTCGATACGCACACGCACTTCTACGACCCGACCCGCAGCCAAGGTGTGCCATGGCCGCCCAAGGGCAGTTTCCTTGATCGTCCGGTGCTCCCGCCCGATTGGCAACAGGTCGCCGCCCCGCACGGCATCCGCGAGACGGTGGTCGTCGAAGCCAGTGCCTGGCCACAGGACAACGACTGGATCCTGCGGCTGGCCGACGAGCATCCAAGCATCGTGGGCTTCATCGGCAATCTCCGACCGGCCGATGGCACCTTTGCCGGACATCTGCGCCGCCTCGCCGCCCACCCACTCTTCCGAGGGGTACGCATCCTGGCGGGCAAACTGAGCGCGGATCTCGCCGACCCGACCTTCGCCCGCCATCTCAGCCTGCTCACGGACCATGGCCTCGCGCTGGACATCAACGGGCTCGGCGATTTTGCGGGCGCCGTCCGACTCGCA
>JAUMEU010000099.1:0-2624 GCA_032120295.1 Opitutales bacterium
CCGACCTGTTCACGCAGCTCCTGTCCGCTCCGCCCGCGACGCCGCCCGCGGCGACCGAGATCCTGTTTGCGATCATCTTTAGCTTCCTGCTCAACGCGCTTGTCGCCTGGACGTATAAGCGCACCTACCGTGGCTTGCGCTACTCGCAGGACTACGTGCACACCCTGATGATCCTCGGCACGGTCGTCACCCTCGTGATCCTCGTCGTCATGGGCAACCTCGCGACCGCCTTCGGCATGTTCGCCGCCTTCTCGATCATCCGCTTCCGCCGCAACGTCGGCCAGTCGCGCGACATCGGCTTCATCTTCCTCGCCATGGCGACCGGCCTCGCCGTCGTGTTCCTGCTCGCGCGCGCGAACCTCTTCTCGTCCTTCAAAGGCTCGCACCTCCTGCGCGTGCGCGTGGGCACGGACGTCGACGCCGACCAGGCCTTCACGGCCGTGTTCGCGCGGCACCTCGCGCATCAGTCGCTCAAGTCCGTCGAGACCGTGCAGGCCGGGCTCATGACCGAGCTCACCTACGAAGTGACGCTCAAGGACGGCGGCGCCGTCGGGGAGTTCGTGCGTTCGATGCAAGCCGCCAACGGCAATAACCGGGTCGTCCTGACGTGCGTCAGCGAGCAGAGCGTGGTGGAGGCGGAGTGAGTGAAAATTAGAGGCACTGAGGCACTGAGATCAAACGTCTCAATGGGAAACCGGAGACCGGATAATTGGCGGGGGTGCCTTGAGGTAGGGACGTGATTGCCATCACTTCCGTTCGCGGGCGGATAGGCTGAGTCCTCGCGACGGGCTAAGAACCGAAGGTTTTCCTCCCCCGGCCTCCAACGGCGGCGATGGCGATCGCCGCCCTACCCATGTCAGGTGGTTGCGGTTAGAGGTTGGGCATAAAACAAGAAGGGCGCCCGAAGGCGCCCCTCTGAAATTCCCCGTGTCAACGTGTCACCTTGCCCACGTGACCCTCGCGGCGTAGCGCGCCGCGCTCAGTCTCCTCCCTTGGAAGGCTTGCCGGTGGAGGAGAAGAATTCCTTCACGCGGGCGCGGAGATAGTCACGGTTGAGCTTGGCGATGACGTCGAGGGTGATGTTCTTCGGACAGTGCGCCTGGCACTCGCCGTAATTGGTGCAGTTGCCGAAGCCGGCTTCGTCCATGGTCTTCACCATGGCGAGGGTGCGGCGGTCGCGCTCGGCCTGACCCTGGGGGAGGATGTTGAGGTGGTTGATCTTGGCGCCGACGAAGAGCATCGCGGAGCCGTTCTTGCAGGAAGCGACGCAGGCGCCGCAGCCGATGCATTCCGCGGCGTCCATGGCCTCATCGGCGACGGGCTTGGGCACGGGCAGGTTATTGGCTTCGGGGGCCGAGCCGGTGCGCACGGTGATGAAGCCGCCCGACTGGATGACCTTGTCGAAACCCGAACGGTCGACGGCCAGGTCTTTGACGACGGGGAAAGCGCGGGCGCGCCACGGCTCGACGGTGATCGTCTCGCCATCGCGGAAGTTGCGCATGTGCAGCTGGCAGGTCGTCACGCCCGGGAGCGGGCCGTGCGGCATTCCGTTGATCGTCATCGAACACATGCCGCAGATCCCTTCGCGGCAGTCGTGGTCGAAGGCGAAGGTGTCCTGGCCGGCCTTGATGAGCTGCTCGTTGAGCATGTCCATCATCTCGAGGAACGAGGCCGAGGTCGGCACGGCCGCGAGGCTATGTTCCTCGAAGGCGCCGGGCTGGCCGCGGCTTTGACGCCAGACGCGCAGCCTGAGCGCGAGGGTGATTTCTTTTCCGTTGTCCTGGACCATGGTGATTACTTGTAAGAGCGGGTGGAGAGTTGGGTCTCCTCGTAAACGAGGGGTTCGGCATGGCGGGCGGGCAATTGACCTTCCCCCTGCCACTGCCAGACCGCCGAATGGGCGTAGTCGGCGTCGTTGCGGCAGGCTTCACCGCCGTCTTGGTGTTCGGTGCGGAAGTGGCCGCCGCAGGACTCTTCGCGCGTCAGCGCGTCGAGGCACATCATGATGCCGAAGTCGAGGAAGTCGGCCACGCGACCCGCGCGCTCGAGTTCGGGCGCCAGGGCGGCGCCGGTGCCGACGACTTTGACGTTCTTCCAGAAATCGTCGCGGAGGGCCTGCAGATCGCGGATGGCGCCTTCGAGGCCGGCCTTGTCGCGGGCCATGCCGCACTTCTCCCACGTGATCTTGCCGAGGGCCTTGTGGTAGTAACGGGGGGACTTCGTGCCATTGACCGAAAGCAGCTTGGCGACGCGGTCGTTGACGTCCTTGACCGCGGCCTTGAATTCCGGGGCGTCCGTGGAGGGACGGCTGCCGGGCTTCTCGCCCGCGAGGTAGTCGGTCACCGTGTAGGGCAGGACGAAGTAACCATCGGCCAGGCCTTGCATGAGCGCCGAAGCCCCGAGGCGATTGGCGCCGTGGTCCGAGAAGTTGGCTTCGCCGCCGACGAAGAGACCGGGGATGTTGGACTGCAGGTTGTAGTCCACCCAAAGGCCGCCCATCGTGTAGTGCACGGCCGGGAAGATGCGCATCGGCTGCTTGTACGCGTTCTCGCCGGTGATGTTCTCGTACATGTCGAACAGGTTGCCGTAGCGGGCGCGGATCTCGCTTTCGCCGAGACGCTGGA
>JAUMEU010000100.1:0-7717 GCA_032120295.1 Opitutales bacterium
CGAGCAGGAGCACCTGGGACTTCGTGCGCGCGAGGATGTCCTCGAGCTCGAGGCGCATGTGGAAGGCGGTCACATACCAGTAGACGAAGGCTTCCGCGGCGCGGCGGTCGGCGGCGCCGTCCGATTCGGGGAAGACCATCGCGAGGCGTTCCTCGATCTCTTCCTCGACGATGTTCATGATCGTCGAGCGGCTGTCTTCGGTCTTGAGGGCGCGGTTGCGCAGGCCGTAGACGATCTGGCGCTGCTGGTTCAGCACGTCGTCGTACTGGAGCAGGCGCTTGCGCATGGAGTAGTTCTGGCCTTCGACGCGCTTCTGCGCGGTGCCGATGGAACGGTTGAGGAGCGGGTGCTCGAGCGGCTCGCCTTCCTTGAAGGACTTCTCGAGCAGCGAGGAGATGATGCCCGCGTTCGAGAACAGGCGCATCAGGTCGTCCTCGAGGGAGACCAGGAAGCGGGAACGGCCGGGGTCGCCCTGACGCGAGCAGCGGCCGCGCAGCTGGCGGTCGACGCGGCGGGATTCGTGGCGCTCGGTCGCGAGGACGTAGAGGCCGCCGAGTTCGCGGACGCCTTCGCCCAGCTTGATGTCGGTGCCGCGGCCGGCCATGTTGGTGGCGATCGTCACCGCGCCGGGCTGGCCGGCCATCGAGATGATGTCGGCTTCGGATTCGTGGTGCTTGGCGTTGAGGATCTTGTGGGGCACCTTGGCCATCGCGAGCATGCGGCCGAGGGTCTCGGAGGCTTCGACGGAGGCGGTGCCCACGAGCACGGGCTGGCCGCGCTTGTGGGCTTCGGCGATCTCCTTGATGGAGAACTGGTACTTCTCCTTGCGGGTCTTGAAGACGATGTCGTTGTCGTCGGCGCGGATGCACGGGCGGTGCGTCGGGATGGCGACGACCGTCAGGCGGTAGATGTCATGGAACTCGGAGGCTTCCGTCTCGGCGGTGCCGGTCATGCCCGCGAGTTTCTGGTACATGCGGAAGTAGTTCTGGATGGTGACCGTCGCGTAGGTCTTGTTCTCCTTCTCGAGCGGGACGCCTTCCTTGGCTTCGACGGCCTGGTGCAGGCCGTCGGACCAGCGGCGGCCTTCCATGATGCGGCCGGTGTTCTCGTCGACGATCTTCACCTTGCCCTCGTGCACGACGTATTGCTTGTCCTTCTCGTAGAGGGTGTAGGCCTTGAGGAGCTGGCCGATGGCGTGGATGTCTTCGGAGACCAGCGCGTAAGCGACCTCGGCTTCGGTCCGCAGTTCGGCGCGGCGCTCAGGCGTGAGCGATTCGTCACGGTCGAGCTCGACGTAGCGGGTCGGGAGGTCGGGGAGCACGAACGCGTCGGGCTCGCCGGGCCGCAGGGTGTCGCGGCCGAGCTGGGTGAGGTCGGACTCGTGCTGGCGTTCGCTGACGGAGAAGTAGAGGCGTTCCTTGAGGTGGAAGCGGCGGTCCTTCTCGATCTCGGAGGCGAGCACCCCTTCGTGCTTCTCGAGGAACTTGCGCCACTTGCCGTTCTCCATCAGGCGCAGGAAGACGCGGTTGCGCGGCATGCCGTGGGCGGCGAGCCAGAGCTTGTCGAGCGAATCGGCGGAGGGCTCCTTGTCCTCGCCGAGCTTCTCGAGCTCGTCGCGGACTTCGTTCATCAGGCGGGTGACGAGGCGGATCTGCAGCTCGACCAGGCTGGAGACCGGCTGGCGGAGGCGGGGGAAGGCCGGCTCGCGTTCTTCGGCGACGGGTCCGGAGATGATCAGCGGGGTGCGGGCTTCGTCGACGAGGATGGAGTCGATTTCGTCGACGATGCAGAAGTAGTGGTCTCGCTGGACCTGTTCGTCCGGCGAGAGGGCCATGCCGTTGTCGCGCAGGTAATCGAAACCGTATTCGGAGGCGGTGCCGTAGGTGATGTCGCAGCCGTAGGCGGCCTTGCGGTCCTCGCTGGACATCTGGTTCTGGATGCAGCCGACCGTCAGGCCGAGCCAGCGGTACAGGTGGCCCATCCACTCCGAGTCGCGACGCGCGAGGTAGTCGTTGACGGTGACGAGCTGGCAGTTCCGGCCGGTCAGCGCGTTGAGGTAGAGGGGTAGGGTGGCGACGAGGGTCTTGCCTTCACCGGTCGCCATCTCGGCGATCTTGTTCTGATGGAGGGCGATGCCGCCGATCAGCTGGACGTCGAAATGGACCATCTCCCAGGCCAGCTCGTGGTCGCAGACGACGGCCGTGGTGCCGCAGAGTCGGCGGGCGGCGTTTTTGACGACGGCGAAGGCCTCGGGGAGGAGGGCGTCGAGGGACTCGCCCTGGGCGTGACGGGCCTTGAACTCGGCCGTCTTGGCGCGGAGGGCGTCGTCGGAGAGTTTTTGGTACTCGATTTCGAGGACGTTGATCCGCTTGACGAGGGGAGCGCACTTGCGGAGGAACCTCCGGTGGTGGCTGCCGGCGAAGAGCTTGAGGATGCTGAGAAACATGGGTCCGGGAGCGAGAGGTAGCAAACTCCGACCCCACCCCCCGGGGCAAGCCTTGACTCGGGTTGTTCACATCGGGTTTTCGGCCTTGCGGCTGTCGTCCCGCCCTCAAGATGAGACCTAACCATGGCTGAAAACGTCCTTATCCTCGGCACCGGTTGCGCCGGCCTGACCGCCGCGATCTACGCCGCCCGCGCCGGCCTGACTCCCCTCGTCCTCGAAGGCGGCCAGCCCGGCGGCCAGCTGACCACGACTTCGGAGGTCGAGAACTTCCCCGGCTTCGTCCACGGCGTCGACGGCAACGAGCTCATCACGAACATGAAGGGCCAGGCCGAACGCTTCGGCGCCAAGTTCGCCTGGGATCGCATCGACTCGGTCGACTTCTCCGGACCTATCAAGAAGCTCAAGGGCGGCGAAGCCACCTACGAGGCCAAGGCCGTGATCATCGCCACCGGCGCCTCGCCCCGCCACCTCGGCATCCCGGGCGAGATGCACTATTACGGCGGCAACGGCGTGACCACCTGCGCGACCTGCGACGGCGCCTTCTATCGCGACGTGCCGGTGGCCGTCGTCGGCGGCGGCGACTCCGCCTGCGAAGAAGCCCTCTTCCTCACCCGCTTCGCCTCAAAGGTCTACCTCGTGCACCGTCGCGACACCTTCCGCGCCTCCGACATCATGGTGCAGCGCGTCAAGGCCCACGCCAAGATCGAGCTCGTCCTGAACGTCACCCCGAAGGAGATCCTCGGTGACGAGAAGGTCCACACGCTCCGCGTCGTCGAGAAGTCCGGCGCGGAACGCGACCTCGCGGTGAAGTGCGTCTTCGTGGCCATCGGCCACGTGCCCAACTCCCAGGCCTTCACGCCGGCCCTCGCAGTCGACGAAGGCGGTTACTTCATCGCCGGACCCAACACCGTCAGCACCAATATCCCCGGCGTCTTCGTCGCCGGTGATTGCTCGGACCACGTCTATCGTCAGGCCATCACCGCCGCCGGCATGGGTTGCCGCGCCGCCATCGAAGCCGAACGCTGGTTGGCGGGACTCTGATCGTCGCGGCGGAGCCGCGACGAGGGGGCACGTGGGCAAGGTGACACGTGGACACGGGGTTAAATGCAAAGGGGGACCGGAAACCGGAGAGACCGAACTCAAAGGGGGCAGCATAGGGAGACCGGAATATTAGCTTGGGATATCTAACCCCAGCCAATCATCCGGTCTCCGGTTTCCCTTTGAGTTCTAGATGCGCCGAAATTTCAGGTCCCAGGTCTCGGCTACAGGTGCAGGTTCGGGTGCAGGTTCGGCTCTCAGTCCCGGGACCAGTAGCTGTACCTGAATACCCGTACCTGATACCCGATGGCCGAGACCTGGGACCCGAAAATGCATCTTGTCCTGAGGTAGGGTTGAGCGGCTCGCTCAACCTAGGATGACCGAGCCGGTCATCCCTACCCGATGCAGCTATGTCGTGACGCGGTCCCGACCCTACCCGATGCATTAAGCCTAAAAGCATCAGGGGCGCGTAAGCGCCCCTGTTCACTTATTTCCCCTTGTCCACGTGTCACCTTGCCCACGTGCCCCCGCGAAGTAATCCCTTCGGGATTATTTCGTCAAAATCTCCATCGCCGACTTCTTCTGCGGGATGAAGGGCAGCACGTGCTCGGTGTAAGGCACGATGACGTCGAGGAGGTAAGGTCCGTCGTGATCGAGCATCTCGCGCATGGCGGCGCGGAGTTCTTCGCGCTTCATGACCTGGCGGGCCTTGATGCCGAAGCCGTTGGCGATCTTGACGAAGTCCGGATAGAGGCCGCCCGGATTGTCGGGCGAGCCGATGTTATTGGCGTCGCCGAGGATCGTGTGGCCGCGGGTGCCGGCGTAGAAGCGGTCTTCCCACTGCACCACCATGCCCAGGTGCTGGTTGTTGAGGATGAGGATCTTCGCGTTGATCTTCTCGATCTGCATGCACGCGAGCTCCTGGATGTTCATCAGGAACGAGCCGTCGCCGTCGATGTCGATGACCTGCGTCTTCGGGTTGGCGACCTTGGCGCCGATGGCGGCCGGGAGGCCGAAGCCCATCGTACCCGCGCCGAGCGA
This sequence comes from Opitutales bacterium, assembly GCA_032120295.1. Taxonomy (GTDB): domain Bacteria; phylum Verrucomicrobiota; class Verrucomicrobiia; order Opitutales; family UBA953; genus UBA953. The sequence continues at coordinate 4,526 of JAUMEU010000100.1, forward strand.
GCTGATGAAGCGGCGGGGTTCGTTGAAGCGGTAGTACTGCGGGGCCCACATCTGGTGCTGGCCGACGCCGGTGGAGATGATGGCCTTGCCCTTGGTCTCCTCGAAGAGGACTTCGATGGCTTCCTGCGGGAGGATGTGCTTCGTCTTGCGCTCGTAGCTGAACGGATACGGGTGCTCTTTCTTCCAGCCGTTGATGGTCTCGTACCACTTCTTGAGGTCAGGCTTCTTGAAGCCTTTCTTGGCGAGCGTGACCATACGGCCGAGCGCGTGCTTGATGTCGGAGTGGATCGGGTAGTCCGCGAACTTGTTCTTCTGGTGCTCCGAGCGGTCGATGTCGATGTGGACGATCGTGGCGTCAGGGGCGAACTTCTCGATGGCGCCGGTGATGCGGTCGTCGAAGCGCGCGCCCATGGTGATGAGGAGGTCGCTCTTGCAGACGGCCCAGTTGCCGGCGACGGTGCCGTGCATGCCGTACCAGTAGAGGGACTGCGGATGGTCGCAGGGGAAGGCGCCGAGGCCCATCAGCGTGGACGCGACGGGGATGCCGGTGGCTTCAGCGAAGGCGCGCAGCTCCTTGTGGGCGTCGCCGGAAAGGATGCCGCCGCCGATGTAAAGCGCGGGCTGCTTGGCCTTCTCGATGAGGCGCAGGACCTGCTCGAGTTCGCTGTCAGCGCACTTCGGAGGCGTCGGCAGGCCGGGGATGGAGACGTCGTCGGGATTCTTCGGGAAGACCGGGACCCACTCGTGCTGCTGGATGTCCTTCGGGATGTCGATCACCACGGGGCCCGGACGGCCGGTCGTGGCGATCTTGAAGGCCTTGTACATGATGCTCGGCAGCTCGTTGTAATCGAGGACGAGGAAGGAGTGCTTCACGATCGGCAGGGTCATGCCGTAGAAGTCGGTTTCCTGGAAGGCGGCGCGCCCGATGAACTGCTGGTAGACCTGGCCGGTGATGCAGACCAGCGGGATGCTGTCCATGTGCGCGTCGGCGATCGCGGTGACGAGGTTCGTCGCGCCGGGACCGGAGGTCGCCATGCACACGCCGGGCTTGCCGGTCGAGCGCGAGTAGCCGTGCGCCATGAAGGCGCCGCCCTGTTCGTGGCGAGGCAGGATGGTGCGGATCTTCTTGGAGCGGATCAGGCCATGGTGGAGCTCCATGGAAGCGCCGCCCGGGTAAGCGAAGATCGTGTCGACGCCGAGGTTCTCGAGGCAGCGGACCATGACGTCACAACCGCGCATCTTGACGCCGGTCTTGGCCGAGACGGCCGAGGGGGCGGAGGCGGTGGACTTCTGGGCGGCGTTCTTTTTGGGCATGGTCGTGGGGGGCAGGTCGAGCCTGCAGGGAATGGGTTAGAAAAGGTAGCCGGCTTGCGGGGGCAAGTGTGAATAAGTGGCTGAAATAGGGGTAGGGGTAGGGGTAGGGGTAGGGGTAGGAAAAGTCAAAGGGGTGGGGGTAGGGGTAGGGGCGGTAAAATAAGGGCGAAAGGGCTATTTTGCCTAAATTTAAGCATAATAGCCTACCCCTACCCCTACCCCTACCCCTACCCCTACCCCTCGTCAGATCAAAGATGCCTAATACAATTCAACCCCGCGACCTGGATCGGGCCATGGATCGCCCCCTGGAGGTAAGCATGGGCGATGGTGACGGCTTCCGAGAGGTTCTTACCCTTGGCGAGCTGGGCGGTGATGGCCGCCGAAAGGGTACACCCGCTGCCATGGGTGTCCACGTTCGGGGCGCGTCGGGCCCGGAAGACCTTGGTTTCGCCCGTCGGCCAGGCGAGGCAGTCGGTGAGGTCATCGCCCTCGGCATGGCCGCCCTTGAGCAGGAAGGGCACTCCATAGGCCTTGGCGATTTCGAGCGCCTCTTCGACGCCGCCGGATGATTTCCGTCCGAGCAAAATCGTGGCTTCGTCGAGGTTCGGCGTGACGAGCGCGGCGAGCGGGATGAGTCGCGTGCGCACGGCGGCGATGGCGTCCGGAGCGAGCAGGGTGGCGCCGCTCGATGCGACCATGACGGGGTCGATGACGGCGGGGACGCCGGACGACTGGATGAAGCCGGCGACGGCGACCACGATCTCGGCATTGAGCAGCATGCCGGTCTTGAGCGCCTTGGGGTGGAAGTGCGCCGCGACCTGCGCGCATTGCTCGGTGACGAACGCCGCGGGGCTCGCCTGCACGCCCGAGACGCCGCGTGGATTCTGCGCGGTGAGGCACGTGATCGCGGTGGTTCCGAACACGCCCTGCGAGGCGAAAGTCAGCAGGTCGGCCTGGATGCCGGCACCGGCTCCGCTGTCGGATCCGGCGATGCTGAGGGCGACGGGGAGTTCACGGCTGGAGGCGGAAGTGTTCATTCTTCGTCAGCGGGGCGGCTGATTATATTAAGGTACTAAGCCGACTATCGACTTGTCGCAAGGACTTACCGGACTGATAAATCTGCTTCGTCAATTCCTAGTGAGCGCTTCCGAAACCCATTCATCCGTCCGTCCGTCCGAAGACGCCATGCTCGGATTGGAACGGCTCATCGTGGGCCGCGAGTGCAACGCCTTCGACCGGCTTTCCCCGGCCCGCAAGTCGCGCGCCTTCGCCGAGCTCATCCATCACGGCCTCGCCTACGGCAAGGTCGAGGAGGTCGCCGGTCAGGATTTCCCGAACGTTTCCGTCCAGCGCGTCAGCTCGCGCGGCCGCCGGCTCAATCGCTCCGCCCGTTCGTCGCGCAGCTCCCGTCCCAGCACCTGGCAGCCTTTCTGGCTCTACGTCGCGCTGGCCGTCGCGCTGCTCGGTTGTCTGTACCTCGTGACCCGGATCACGAGCAGCTGAGGCCCGGGCTGACGGTTCCCGCCCAGGCACGAAAAAGGGGCGCACCTCGCGGTGCGCCCCTTTGCTTGGTCCTGTCCGGCAGGCTTACTTCTTGGCGGCGCGCTTCTCCTCGATCGCGGCCTGGGCGGCGGCGAGGCGGGCGACCGGCACGCGGTAAGGCGAGCAGGAGACGTAGGACAGGCCCACGCGGTGGCAGAACTTGACGGACTCAGGCTCGCCGCCGTGTTCGCCGCAGATGCCGAGCTTGATGTCGGGACGGGTCTTGCGGCCCTTCTCGATGGCGATCTGGACGAGCTGGCCGACGCCGGTCTGGTCGAGCGTGGCGAACGGGTTCTTCTTGAAGATCTCGTTCTCGGTGTAGGCGCCGAGGAAGTT
>JAUMEU010000101.1:0-3090 GCA_032120295.1 Opitutales bacterium
CCCATCCCAGCGGAGCGAGACGTGTAACTGGTCGGCATGCGACGGACGGGTGCGGAAGACCGAGGGCGCCCGGAAGAAGAGCGTGCCGCGCGCTTGGCGAAGGGTGTAGACGCCGGCATCAGGCCGGTCGGCCAACGCGCGGATCGCCGGGGCGGCGCTGGCGGGGGCCGGGCCCAGCAACAGCAGCGCCGTCTCATCCCAAGGTCCGGCGGGCAGGCGCTCGCCCTTGAAAACCGCGAGGGCTGCGCCGACGGCGGGCCGGAAATCTTCGTAGGCGCAGCCGCTGAGCGGGAACAGGTTGGCTCCGTCGTCGGCGCCGTAGCGAGGGACGGTGCCGTCCGCCTCCATCAACGTGGCGAGGAAGTCGGCCGCGGCGATCGCCTTGGCGCGGACCGCCTCCGGAAGGGTGTCGCGGACGGAACGCTCGACGAGTTCGGACCAGGTCAGGAGCTGCAGGAGCAGCCGGTGGTAATTCGTGGAGTGCTGGCTGAAGCCCCCGTCGGGACCGATCAGTGCGGCGCACTGCGCCTCCAACGCCGCCTTGCCTTGGCGATAGGCGCCGGCCGACTCCGGCAGGCCGGGCCAGAACGTGGCGGCCGTCTGCAGGCCGATGGCTTCGGAGATCCCGTGGTTGTTCTGCTGCGAGAGCGCGTAGGAGAAATGGTCGCCGATGCGTTCGGCGGTGGCGGCGGCGAGCCGGGCCGCGAGCGTCAGCCTCGGATCGGTCGTGGCCGGATGATCACGGAAGGCCTGGACGGCGAAGGTGACGGCGATCAGGCGGAGGGCCGCCTCTTGTCCGCACATCCAATTCGGGCCGCGGTTCGGCGGATTGCGCCCCATCCAGTCCTCGAGGGTCGTCCAGAAGAGCTCGACGTGGCGATCGGCGCCATCACGGAGCCAGGCGCGCACCAAGGCGCAGGCCCAGGAAAAGCGGGAAAGCTCCCACACGCCTTTGATGTCATCGGCGCCGGCATCGGGAATGCGCGACCAATGGCGGCGAGGATCGAGCGAACGGCCGGTGAGCACGTTACGCGTCCAACGGTCGGGCCGACCGACTTCGACGAGCTGGTGCGAGAAGATCCGGGCATAGCCACGGGCGAAGGCATCCGCTTCCGCGACCGGCGTGGCACCAGATTCCACGGACCAAGCCTCGAGCTGGGGCGCGAGGTGCGCGCGGTCGAGGAGCGCGATCGGGAGACGCGGCGCGGTCTTACGCCATGCGACCGGATCGAAGCCCGCGGCGAGATCCTTCCACGGACGCATCGGCGAACGCCACTCCCAGACGCCGAGCTTACGCTCGCACGCCCACCAGGCGCGGCGAGCGAGCCAGGCAGGACCGAGGTGTTGGAGGAGGGGGAGGAGCACTGGACGAGGGCCGGAAGGCCCGAGGACAGGAGGGCGGGACTAAAGGCAGTGCAAAGGTGCAAATCGGAGCGGAGCTCCTGTGCAAAAGTGCAAAGGTGAGTTTACGGGTAGGGGTAGGAAGATGCTTTCAGGTCACGGGTCTCAGCCGTCGGGAGCCTGGTTCGGGTATTCGGGTTCGGGTACAGGTTCAGGACCTGAATTTCCCCGCACCCGCACCTGTACCAGATAACCCGCACCTGAGGCCTGAGGGCCGAGACCTGTGACCCGAATATGTCTCCCACGTTTGCACCTTTGCACAGGCCGTAGGCCGGTTCGCACTTTTGCACTTCAGCTTCGAATCGCTCCCCGCGTATCAACCAACTTCTTCCCTTTCAACTGCTCAAGGGTGAGGCCGGCGAAGGCGCGGTGATCGACGAGGAGGACGACGACGCTGGCGCGGGCGAGCGCATCGGTGAGCGAGACGAGCTCCGCCCTGCCCTGCAGCGCTTTCGGCAAGGCGGTGACGTGCGGTTCGACGGCGAGGACTTTCAGGCCGGCGTCGGCGAGATGCGCGGCGATCTCGACGGCGGGAGATTCACGCAGGTCATCGACGTTCGCCTTGAAGGCGAGGCCGAGGCAGGCGACGACGGCGTCCTTGCCCGCGGCGGCGCGGACCTGCGCGACGATGTGATGCGGCTTGGAGTCATTGACCTCGCGGGCGGTGCGCAGGAGGCGAGCTTCGGCCGGAGCGGCGTCGACGATGAACCATGGGTCGACCGCGATGCAGTGACCGCCTACGCCCGGGCCGGGCTGGAGGATCTTCACGCGCGGGTGGCGGTTAGCCAGGCGGATAAGTTCCCAGACATCGACGCCGAGCTTGTCGCAGATCAGCGAGAGCTCGTTCGCGAACGCGATGTTCACGTCGCGGAAGGCGTTCTCGGTCAGCTTGGCGAGCTCGGCCGTACGGGCGTCGGTGAGGAAGATCTGCGCGGTGCAGAAGGTCGCGTAGAGATCGCGGGCCTGTTCGGCGGCGGCAGGGGTGAGCCCGCCGCAGATCCGGTCGTTGGAGACGAGCTCCTTGAGCATCTGGCCGGGGAGGATGCGCTCAGGGCAATGGGCGTAGAGCAAGCCGTCCACCTGGCGGCCGAGCTTGGCGAGTTCGGCCTCGAGCCAGATCTTCACCTTCTCGGTCGTGCCGACCGGCGAGGTCGACTCAAGGATGATCAGGTTGCCGGCGGCGACGAACGGGGCGATCGAACGGGCGGCGGCTTCGACGAACGAGAGGTCGGGCTTACGGGCGCCGTCAGCCGAGGCGAGGAAAGGCGTCGGGACGGCGAGGATGAAGACGTCGGCCGGCGCGGGCAGCGTCGCGGCCTTGAGGTTACCGGACTGCACCGCGGCACGGACGAGCACGTCGAGATCCGGCTCTTGGATGTGGATGCGGCCGCTGTTGATGGTCTCGACCACCGAAGCGGAGACGTCGACGCCGAGCACGCGGCGTCCCTTCGTCGCGAAGATGGACGCGGTCGGGAGGCCGATGTAGCCGAGGCCGAGGACGCAGAGGGAGGGCATTTTGTTTAGGGGGCAAGCTGGCACGTGGGCACGTGGGCAAGGGGCGGATTAGAGGCAGTGCAAAGGTGAGATTAGGGGTAGGGGTAGGGATAGGGGCGGGGGTAGGAAGATGCTTTCAGATGTCTCGAGGTAGGGACGTGATCACTATCGCGTCCTTCCTGACACCCGACGGAT
>JAUMEU010000101.1:3100-4180 GCA_032120295.1 Opitutales bacterium
ATTAGGGGGCACGTGGGCACGTGGGCACGTGGGCAAGGGGCGGATTAGAGGCTTAGTTGACCAGAGGCTCGGAGGCTCAGAAGTGGAGACAAACTAGCTGGCCGGTTGACAAGTTGACACGTGGACAAGGGAGACATGCGGCGTAGCCGCAGGGGGCACGTTGGCATGTTGACACGTGGGCAAGGAGCTAACAACTGGAGGCCCAGAGGCTCAGAGGCTCCGTGGACCAGAGAGCACCAGGCTCAAGGGGGAACCGGAGACCGGAGGATTGGCGGGGGTGCAGGTAGGGTTGAGCGCCTCGCTCAACCGCGGCTGACCGAGGGCGGTCAGCCCTACCCATTGCAGCCGCTGACACCCGAAAGGCCGATGTCCCGGTGGCCGTCACCCGACACCCTCAGAAGAATATCCGAAGCAAACTATCCGGTTTCCGGTCTCCCCTTGAGTGAAAGCTATTCTGCCACCTGCCACCCGGGGCTGCCACCTGCCACCCGGAAATTTGTGAGGCTAGATGCAACTATGTCGTGACGCGGTCCCGACCCTACCCGTTGCATTCCTTGTCAACGTGTCAACGGGTCAACCTGTCAACTAACGATGCATCTCTTCTGGTCAACCGAGCCTCCGGGCCTCCGGGCCTCTAGCTTCGTGACATCCCCTGCATCCGGATACTCCACCGCGACACTTCTTCGATTTCGGCGAGAGGGACGGAGGTGCCGGCGAGGAAAGCGGCGAGGGCTTCGCGATGGCCTTTGCCGCGGGTGGGTCCGCCGAGCCAGGCCGGGAGCGCGGAGGCGCCGGGCAGATTCGACGAACGGAGCGAACGCCAGTTATCGATGACGGCCGAGTAACCTTCGCCGGCGACCGCGATCCGTTCCTTGGGCAGGTGCGCCGGGAGGTCGGTGCGATAATTCAGCGCGGCGAGGTCGCCGTTGGCGAAGGTGAGCTCGAAGCAACCGCCGTCCTGACCGTCGAGGTCGCGGGACACGGCACGGACGGAGACGATGGCGCTACCAGAGAGGAAACGAAGCAGATCGACGAAGTGACAGGCCTCGCCGACGATCCGTCCCCCGCCCTGCTTCGGGT
>JAUMEU010000102.1:0-1907 GCA_032120295.1 Opitutales bacterium
GCCGTCAAGCTCCGCCCCGGCGCCACGATCATCATCGTCCTCGCCGCCGGCGGTTACCCCGGCGACATCCGCAAGGGCGACCCCATCACTTTGCCCGCGACCCTGCCGGAAGGCGTCGATATCGTCCATGGCGGAACCAAACGCCTGCCGGACGGACAGGTCGTCACCACTGGCGGCCGCGTCCTCGGCGTCGTCGCCCATGGTCCGACCTTACAGGAAGCCGCCCGTCGGGCCTACGCCGTCGTCCCGCAGATCCAATACGAAGGCTGCCACTACCGTCGGGACATCGGTTATCGTCAGCTGCGGCGCGACGGGGTCCTCTGAGCGCTTGAACCGAGGGGCGAATCCCTCATCTTGAGGTCATGGCCGTCGAGCGAGACACCGTCACGTTTGTCTGCACGGGTAATACCTGTCGCAGTCCGATGGCGGAGGCGTTGCTGCGGGCGACCCTGACCAAGCGAGGGCAGGGGCTCGAGAAGCTGAAGGTCGCCTCCTTTGGCCTGGCGGCCGAGTCCGGTCTGCCCGCCTCGACGAACTCCTTCAAGGCCATGCAGCGCATCGGCTTGGACGTGGGCGCCCATCGCAGCCGCCTGCTCACCCAGGCTGATGTCGACCGTAGCGTCGTGATTTTCGGGATGTCCGAATCCCACCTGGCGGCCCTGCACTCCCGCTTCGACTCCCTGCCGGAATTCGTGCTCCTGCTCCGCGACGTCCTGCCGGACGACGTTCCGCGCGACATCCCCGATCCTTTCGGCGGTCCGTATCGTGAGTATGAGGAATGCCGTGATTCCATGGTTGAAGCCATCCCTGCGATGGTGGAGTTTCTGCGGCAGAACCTCTCGCGATGACCAGCCCGCTTACGCTTTCCTTCGGCAGTGACCATGGCGGCCTCGCCTTGCGACGCGGCCTCAGCGAGGCGCTCAAGGCCAAAGGATACGCCGTCCTCGACCGCGGTACCGAGACCGAGGCCTCGTGCGATTACCCCGATTACGCCCAGGCCGTGGGCGCCGACATCATCGCCGGCCGCGCGAAATTCGGCATCCTCGTCTGCACGACCGGCATCGGCATCTCCATCGCCGCCAACAAGGTGCGGGGCATCCGGGCCGCCCTCGTCCAGAGCGCCGACGCCGCCGGCCTGAGCCGCCGTCATAATGACGCCAATGTCCTTTGTTTCGGGGCCAAATACGTCGACCTTCCGACCGCCTTGGCGTGCGTGGACGCCTTCCTGGCCGCCGAATTCGAAGCCGGGCGGCATACCCGCCGCGTGGACAAGATGGAGTCCTCCTGTGGATAACCCCGGCGGATTTGCCGTTGCCACGTTTCCTCCCACGATTTGCCCTCTCACCTTCCCAACATGACCGCCATTCGCCGCATCCCTCTCGCCCAGCTGGACCCCGAGATCGACCGCCTGATCAAGGCCGAGCTCAAGCGCCAGCAGACGCATATCGAGCTGATCGCTTCCGAGAACTTCACGCTCCCCGCCGTCATGGAGGCCCAGGGCAGCATCCTCACGAACAAGTACGCCGAAGGTTATCCCGGCAAGCGCTGGTACGGCGGCTGTGAGAACGTCGACCAGATCGAACAGCTCGCCATCGACCGCGCCAAGTCCCTCTTCGGCGCCGACCACGCCAACGTCCAGCCGCACTCCGGCAGCCAGGCCAACGCCGCCGTCTACTTCGCTTCGATCAAGCCCGGCGACAAGATCCTGACGATGAACCTGTCGCACGGCGGTCACCTCACGCACGGCAACGCCGCGAACTTCTCGGGCAAGCTCTATAACGCCGTCCACTACGGCGTGGGCGCCGACGGCCGCATCAACTACGACGAAGTCGAGGAGATGGCCAAGCGCGAGAAGCCCAAGATGATCACCGTCGGCGCTTCCGCCTACGCCCGTGAGATCGACTTCG
>JAUMEU010000103.1:0-5678 GCA_032120295.1 Opitutales bacterium
CAGCAACTGTTCGACCAAGGGCTCATCTACAAAGGCCAGAAGACGGATTGGTACTCTACCCGCCAAGAACAGTTCCTCACCGACAAGGATCGGGCGGAAGACGGTTCCTGGCCGGAAATCTACGGCGAAGTCACGCAGACGACCGAAGAAAATTACTATTTCAAACTCTCGCAGTTCCAGCCTTGGCTCATCGCGCACCTCAGGTCGCACCCCGAGTTCATCACGCCCGCTTTCCGGCAGAATCAGGTCCTCGAGTTCCTGAAGGAACCGATGAACGATCTCTGCATCTCGCGTCCCAAAACTCGCCTCACCTGGGGGATTGAACTCCCCTTTGATACCGCGTTCGTGACGTATGTCTGGTTTGACGCCCTGACCAACTACTACTCAGCGGTGGCCGACCGCGGGCTCTGGCCCGCTGACCTGCACGTCATCGGTAAGGATATTCTCTCGCCTCCGCACGCCGTCTATTGGCCCTGCATGCTCAAGGCGCTCGGCCTGGAGCCGCCTCGGCAGCTACTCGTGCACGGTTGGTGGACGGTGAACAACCAGAAGGCCTCCAAGTCGTCGGGCAATGCGAGCGGCACGTTGGGCTATGTCGCGACGCACGGCGCCGACGCTTTTCGCTATTATCTCTGCCGGGAAATGGTGGTCGGCCAAGACGCCGATTTCTCGACGCTGACTTTCGAAAACCGATACAAGGCCGACCTGGGCAACAACCTCGGCAACCTCGTCAACCGTCTGCTCAACATGGTGGGGCGGAGCTACGGCGGGGCCATCCCGGCCGCGGCCGCCGACGAGGAACTCGAACAGAACCTCCGTCGCCTCTGGGACGATAGCGTGAAGAAATACGCGGAAGCCTTCGCCGACTATCAGGTCAGCCACGCGCTCGAAGCCCTCTGGGTCTTCATCAGCGCCATGAACGCCTACATCGAGGCCCGGGCCCCTTGGAAGTTAGCGAAGTCCGCCGACGCCGCCGATCGCGCCCGGCTCGACTCATGCCTCGCCCATGTGGCCGAAGGCCTGCGCCTCGTCGGCACCTTGCTCACTCCGGTGATGCCGACGACCTGCGATAAACTCCTTACCAATATCGGTCGCCCGGTGGCCACGACCTTCGAGGGCCAGCTGGGCTGGTCATCCGTCTGCACGGGCTCGAAAGTGGCAGAAAAATGCATCCTTTTCCCGCCGATCGAGGCTCCGAAGGAAACTCCACCCGCCTGATTGGACATCGGCCGAGGTTGACCTTACCTTCTGGACATGGAACCCGTCAAAATCCTCGATGAGGCCGACCTCCTGGCTAAGGCCGAGGCTCGGGCCGGCGACAATGGTTTCGTGTCCTACGAGTTCGCGGTGCCGGAACTCGACCCGCTGGCGGTGCTGGAGACGCTCGATGAGCCTGCTCCGCGGGGTTACTTCGAAAACCCGACGCGCCGACGGTCCCACGCCTCCGGCGCCCCCGTGCGACAGTGGCGCGGCCGGGGTGAGAAGCGCTTTGCGGAAGCCGACGGATGGCTGAAGACCCTCAATGCCGACCTGACATGCGTCGGTCACCGTCCACGCGTGATCGCGACCTTTCCTTTCTATCCCGGGACGGAGTCCGAAGGAGCCGAAGCCCGGATGTTCCTGCCCGGTTGGCAGGTCGTCAGCGAGGACGGGGTGACCGTGGTCACGCTCGTCGAACCTGCCGGCCCCGGCTGCGCGGCCCGCCTCGCCTTGCGCGCCGACGGCTTCCGACACTTCAGTTACCGCTCGACGCCGCCATCTCCGCGCGCGCCCGTACCGACGGTCTTATCGGAAGTCGGCGGAGCCTGGTTTCCTTCGGCCGTCATACGGGCGACCGGACTCATCAATGAAGGGTCGTTCGAGAAGATCGTCCTCTCCCGCGCCTTCGACTGGCGGCGCAGTGAACCTTTCAGCGCCTACGCGACCCTGCACCGGCTCCGTCGCGGAAACCCGCAATGTCACACCTTCCTCGTCGATGAGGACGAAGGCTGCCTCGTCGGCTCCACGCCTGAGACGTTGCTCTCCTTGTTCGACGGCGCCGTCCGCTCCGAATCGGTGGCAGGCACGACCCGTCGTGGCGAATCCGCCTCCGAGGATGCTTCGCTCGCCGAGGCCTTGCTGACGAGCGACAAAGATCGCCGCGAACATACGGCGGTCACCGCGTCCATCCTACGCCGATTGCGCATGGTCGGCGTCCTCGCCGCGACCTCGCGTAATGCCGAACTCCTCCGCCTCGGCAACGTCATGCACCTCCGGACGCCCATCGAGGGGACCATGCCGGCGGACCGAAGGTTCCTGGAAGTCGCCGGCGAGCTCCATCCTACGCCGGCGGTCGGCGGCAAGCCACGCGCCCTCGCCCTTCCCTTCATCCCGGGCTTCGAGCCCCATCAGCGCGGCCTCTACACCGGCGCCGTCGGCTGGGTCCGCTCGGACGGTCAGTCTGGGAAACTCTTCGTTGCGCTGCGCTGCGCTCGGCTGAAAGGTTCCTCGGCCCGTGCTTTCGCCGGCGCCGGCATCGTCGCGGGCTCCGACCCGGGCGCCGAAGCCACCGAGACCGAGATGAAGCTCCGGACTGTCCTCGAGGCGCTAATCTGAGGATGAAGGTCGTCCTGCAGCGCGTCCTGAGCGCCTCTGTGGGCGTCGGAGGGGTCACCAGTGGTGCGATCGGGTGCGGGTATCTGTTGCTCGTCGGCATCGCCTCGGGAGACGACGAGGCGGCCGTGCGCCGCCTGGCTGCGGACGTGGCGAAGGTCCGCCTGATGCCCGACGGCCAAGGGAAGATGGGCGTCAAACTGCGCGACGCCGGCGGCGAGGCCCTCGCGGTCAGTCAGTTCACGCTCTTGGCGGACTTCGCCAAAGGCAACCGCCCCTCCTTTAATGGTGCCGCCCGGCCGGAAGTCGCCCAGCCGCTGTTCAACCTCTTCGTCGCCGAGCTTTCGACGCACCTCGGACGCGCCGTCCCGACGGGCGTCTTTGGAGCCGATATGCGCGTCGAACTCGTCAACGATGGTCCGGTGACGGTGGTTCTGGAGTAGTTTAGGCTTAACCTCCGGTCGGCTTCGCCCTACCCCTCTGGCTTTTCCATGCTCTCCGTCCGCATCATCCCCTGTCTCGACGTCCATGGCGGCCGCGTCGTCAAGGGCGTGAAGTTCGAAGAGTTGCGCGACGCCGGCGATCCCGTCGCGGTCGCCGCGGCCTACGAGAAACAAGGCGCTGACGAGCTCGTCTTCCTGGACATCACGGCCTCAAGTGACGAACGTCGCACCATGGTCGACGTCGTCGAACGCACCGCCGACCAGGTCTTCATGCCGCTCACCGTCGGCGGCGGCCTCCGCTCCGTCGAGGATATCCGGACGATGCTCAACGCCGGCGCCGACAAGGTATCGCTCAACACTTCAGCCATCAAGGACCCCGCGCTCGTCAAGGAAGCCGCCCGCAAGTTCGGCAGCCAGTGCATCGTGGTGGCAATCGACGCCAAGAACGTCGGTCCTGGTGAATGGGAAGTATTCACGCACGGCGGGCGCAATCCGACCGGCCTCGACGCCATCGCCTGGGCTAGGCGGGCCCACTCTCTCGGCGCGGGTGAGATCCTGCTCACCAGCATGGATCGCGACGGCACGGCCGCCGGTTACGACATCCCGCTGAACCATGCCGTCTCCTCCGCCGTGGAAGTTCCGGTCATCGCCTCAGGCGGCGCGGGCAACTTGGATCATATGGCCGAAGTCCTGAAGCAAGGCGGCGCCAGCGCGGTGCTCGCCGCGAGCATTTTCCATTTCGGCACCTACACCGTCCGCCAGGCCAAGGAGCACCTGCGGGCTGCCGGCCTGCCCGTCCGGCTTTAAGCGACGGTCGGCGGCGCCGCCTTCGGCATCACCAGGATCTTATCCAGGCGATGGCCGTCCATGTCGACGACCTCGAAGACATGACCCAAGGCCTCCACCCGGTCACCCTCGTCCGGAATGCGACCCAGCGTGCGCATGATGAAGCCGGAGATGGCGGTGAAGCGGCCGGTACCCTCGCCCGGGAAACGGCCGACGATCCCGGTGGCCTCACGGAAGTCATCCAAGGTCACGATGGCGTCGACGAGCCAGCTGCCGTCTTCACGCCGACGGATCGGCTTCGGCTGGGCGACGGGCGAGCCTTCGTTCGGCAGTTCGCCGACGACTGATTCCAGGACATCATTCAGTGAGACGACGCCGCGGACCCGGCCGAACTCGTCGGTCACGAGGGCGATGTGGATCTTGTCCTTACGGAACTTCTCAAGCAGATGCGTGCCGGTGCACTGCGGCGGCACGGTCGGCGGCTCTGTCAACAGGTCCTTGATGGAAGCGCTGCCCGCCAAGGATAAGTTCGCCCAGAGGCGCTTCACGGAGACCACCCCGAGCGGTCGATCCGGGGAGCCGCGGAAGACCGGGAACCAGGTATGACCCGAGGCGACGACCTTACGCCAGTTGACTTCGTCGGAATCGTCCAGGCTGAGCCAGACGACGCGGTTGCTGGGCGTCATCAGTCGGTCCGCGGTAATGAGGTCCAGCGACAAGGCGCCATGCACCATGCGATGCTCCGCGGCATGCAGGACGCCCGAGGCCATACCCTGGTCGACCATCATACGCAGCTCGTCTTCGGACATCGTGTCTTCCGGCGTGCGCCGGCGACCGAAGAGAAGGAGGATGATGTCGGCGAAGAAGCCGAGCGTACTAACCAACGGAGAAGCCAGTAAGGAGACCAAGATCATCGGCCGGGAGAGCATGACCGCCAATCTTTCGGGGTCCGAGAGCCCTAGGCGCTTGGGCACGATCTCCGCACAGATGATCGTCAGGGAGCCGATCACGAAGGAGACGCCCATCCGGGAAAGGTTGTCGGCGTTGTCGTGGAGCCAGGCGAACGAACTGGCCTCGAGATATGGCCGCAGAGCGGCGGCGATGGGGGCTCCGCCGAAGGTGGCGGCGATGATGCTGCCGAAGGTCAGGCCGACCTGGACGGTGGAAAGGAACTTGGACGGGTTAGCGAGCAGTTCCAAAGCCGACTTGGCGCCCTTGCTGCCATCCTCGGCTAGGCGTGTCAGGCGGCGACGGTTGGATGACACCAGCGCCATTTCCGAGAGCTCGAAAACACCGATGGTCGCCCAGCAGGCCAATATGACGAATAATTCCACGAAACAGGGCTACGGACTCCCCTGTGGACAGTCAAATCCGCTTGTTCACCCCCTCCCTAAGCCTAGTTTAAACCCTCAATGGCCACTCATTTCGAGGCAATCATCGTCGGCAGCGGCATCGGGGGGCTGAGTTTCGCGCTCAACCTGGCCGAACGCGGACATGCCGTCGCGATCGTCACGAAGAAGACCAGTTCCGAGTCGAACACGAATTGGGCCCAAGGCGGCATCGCCTGCGTGACCGACCAGACCGACGACTTCGCCAGCCACGTCCAGGACACGCTCACCGCCGGTGACGGACTTTGCGACCTGGCGGCGGTCCGTCACATCGTCGAAGCCGGCCCGGGGCGGGTCGCCGAACTCATCGCCTGGGGCGTGCAGTTCGAGAACGGGGCCGATGGACGGCCTGACCTCGGCCGCGAAGGTGGCCACTCGAAGCGTCGCATCTTACACGCCCGAGACATGACCGGCCGGGCCATCGAGTCCGCGCTCCTGCGGGCCATCGCGCGCTCGCCCAAGGTGAAGA
>JAUMEU010000104.1:0-4427 GCA_032120295.1 Opitutales bacterium
ACTTGGCGCCACCCGGCATGACGAGGCGGAACGACTGCGCGTCCTCGAACTGGACGATGCCGCTCATGGTCGCGCCGCCCTTCAGTCTGAAGACGTTGAGCTGGTAGTCCTTGCCGATGACGCCGTTCGGGTTGAGGACGTTCTCCAGGAAGTAATCGAGCTTGCCGATGTTCGAACCAGCGAGGCCCGGACCAACCTGATTACCAGTGTAACCGAAGGTGTGGCAGATGCCGCAGGCGGAGGCGAAGAGCTGGCGGCCGGCCGCGAGGTCGCCCTTGCGCACGGCTTCCGGCTTCAGCATGGCCTCATACCTGGCCTTGTTCTTGGCGAAATCCGCCTTGGTCGCGTTGACCACGCCGACGACGGCGGCGAGCTGCGCGTCGAGTCCTTGGTCGCCGAGCGACTTCAACTGACGGATGACGAGCGGGGACAGCAGGGCCTTGTCGGCCTTGCCGGCCTCGACGGCGGCGAGCAACGCCTTGCCGCCCGCGACATCGCCGGCGAGGGCGCCGACGGCATCGGCCAGCTGCTCGGGCGAGAAGACGCCGAAACGTCCCAGCAGGACGGACGGGGAATCCTGGTCGCCGACGGTCGCGAGCGCCTGGATCAGGGAACGACGGAAGGACGGCGTGGTCTTCTCGGCGAAGAGCTTATGGACCACCGGCGCGGCGGCGCGGTCGCGGGCCGCGACGAGCACGCCGAGGGCGCGCTGACGGGCGGGCAACGGGGCCTTCTCGTCGGCGAGATGGGCGCGATAGTAGGCTCGGCTGGCTTCGTCGCCGGCCAAGGCGTCGAGTTCGTTGAGGTCGGCGAGGAGCCCGGGCGAAGCCCCCTGACGCAGCCCGGCGACGAGGGTCGCCCAGCCGGCGGGCGCGGCGAAAGAGCCTGCCTGGCGCACGCCTTCGACGACGCGGCTGACGAGCGTGGCGCGACGCGCGGAGTCGGAGACGCGGAGGGCGAGCGATAGCACCTGGGCGCGGGCGGCGGCGTCCCCGGCGAGGCGACGGTAGATGAAGTCGACGGTGCGCGGATGACGGCAGACCTCGGCCAAGGCCAGGCCGCGGACGGCGTCGGCGCCGACGAGCGGTTCGATGCCATACCAGAGGAGCAGCGGGATGTTATGGTCCTGGGCGTCTTCGGCCCGCGCGAGGAGCGGCTCGGCGATCGCGGCGCGCCGCTCGAGCGGCAAATAACTGAGCGCGGAGGCGAGTTCGCGGCGGACCTGCGCGGAGGGCTCCGTCTTGGCGAGTCCGGCGAGGGCGGGCACGCCAGCGGTCCACTCCTGGGCGATCAGGCGGACAGCCCAGCCGCGGACGGAAGGGTCGGCGTCCTGGAGCGCGCCGGCGAGGAGCGCGTCGTCGAGCAGACGGGTCGACTGCAAGGCCCAGAGCGCGCGCAAGCGGCGGACCGGGTCGGCGGCGGTAGCGAGCGTCGCGACGAGCTTCGCCTTGGCGGCGGCGGCGAGCGGCGCACGGCCGGAGAGGTTGCGGCCGGCGAGGACGTTGCGGGCTTGGCGGACGAAGTATTCGTTGGCGTCATCGAGCGCGAGCGCGACGAGTTCTTCGTCGCCGAGCGCGGCAAGGTCACGGGCGCGGGACTTCGCTTCGCCGTAGCTGACGCGATAGAGGCGCCCGTTGGAACGGTCCCAGATTTCCTGGGTGTTGTTATGGCAGACCTGGACGTCGGACCAATCGCTCACGTAGAGCGCGCCGTCGGGGCCTACCCGTTGCGAGACCGGGATGAACGTGGCGTCGTTGCTGCGCAGGAAGTCGTTGCCGTGACGGCCGGCGAAACCGCTGCCCTCCGGCACGACCTGGTCGGAGACGAGGCGGTGACCGTGCAGGTTGCCGAAGATGAGCATGCCGCGGTAGGCCGCGGGGAAGTTGTCGCCGTTATAGATCGCGAGGCCCGAGTGGGCGTGGCCGCCGCCCACGGCGTCGGTGGTCTCGGGGACCTTCAAGGCGTCGGGACGATGGATCTTCGCGCCCGCGTAGTGCGCGTGGTCGGCGATCGTCTTGATGTCGTCATAGGTGTAGGGATTGAAATGCTGGCCGGCCTGACGCTGGTAACGCGCGCCCGGCAGGATATGATAGAGGTGCGGGATGACGCAGGCCGTATTGAAGAACTCACCGTGCGCGTCGTAATCGAGGCCCCACGGATTGCTGGTGCCCTCGGCGAAGATCTCGAAGACATGACGGGTCGGGTGATAACGCCAGACGCCGGCGTTGATCTTCTGGCGCTCGGCGTCGGGCGCGCCGGGCTTGCCCACGACCGAGTGGGTGAACACGCCGTGGTTGCCGTAGAGCCAGCCGTCCGGACCCCAGACGAAGCTGTTGAGCGTCTCGTGCGTGTCATGGAAACCCCAGCCGTCGAGCAGCACGACCGGCTGGCCGGCCTGGTCATCCGCGTCCTTCGGGATGAAGAGGAATTCAGGAGCCGCGCCGACCCACACGCCGCCGTGGCCGACTTCGATGCCCGAGACGAGGTTGAGCCCTTCCTTGAAGACCGTGACCTTCGCGTAAGAACCGTCCTTCTTCACGTCCTCGAGGATCAGGATGCGATCGGCGCCCTGCCCGTCCGGGCGCTTCTTCGGATAGGCCATGCCCTCGACGACCCAGAGCCGGCCGCGCTCGTCGAAGCACATCGCGATCGGCTGGACGACCTTGGGCTCGGCGGCGACGAGCGAGACCTGGAAGCCAGGCGGAAGCGACATCGTGCGCATCGCGTCGGCGGGCGTCTGGCCGGACTTGTAGGCGCCCGGAGCCACGCGGACGGCGGGGCCGGGCGGCAGGGCCGGGGCGGCGACGCAGGCGGAAGCAAGGAAGAGCGCGAGGAGACGCATGGCGGGGTGACAAGAGGATTGAGGCGGAGGCGGACTTACGGAAGCCGATTTTCTGATGCCCGGACGCCGTTTCTTGGGCAATTCCGCGGGGCTTTCAGGTTGGCAACTTTTCGACGGCAGGTATGTCCTATGTCCACCCCTATGAAGCACCCCCTCGCCCTCCTCGCCCTCCTCGCGCTCGTCGGTTGCGGCTCAGCGCCTGAGAACAGCGCCGCCGTCGCCTCGGAAGTGAAGCTCGTCGAACTGAAGGACAAGAAGCAGGTCGACGTCCTCGTCGACGGCCAGCCCTTCACCTCCTACGTCTACTGGGCCGACCAGAAGAAGCCCCTGCTCTCTCCGCTCCGCACCTCGCAGGGCACCATCTTCACGCGCGGCTTCCCCCTCGAGAAGATCGCCGGCGAGCGCACCGACCACCCGCACCACATCTCCTCGTGGTTCAACTACGGCGACGTGAACGGCACCGACTTCTGGAACTCTCCGCCCGAAGGCTACACCCACAAGGGCAAGATGCCCTACGGCGCGGTGAAGCATAAGAGCATCAAGGCGATCAACAGCGGCGCCGGCGCCGCCACCCTCGAGGTCACCTCAGACTGGATCATGCACGACGGGTCCAAGGTCCTGCAGCAGGACGAGAAGCTGGTCTTCCGCGCCAGCAAGGACCTGCGCATCATCGACCGCATCATCACCCTCACGGCCCAGGAGAAGGACGCCGTCTTCCATGATTCCAAGGAAGGCGCCATCGCCATCCGCCTGACCCGCGCCCTCGAAGAGCCCTCCACCAAGGCTGAGATCTTCACCGACGCCGCCGGCATTCCGACCAAGGTCGCCAAGCTCGATAACACCGGCGTCAACGGCGTCTATCTCAGCAGCGAAGGCAAGGTCGGCGAGAAGGAAGCCTGGAGCACGCGCGCCAAGTGGATGACCCTCTCGGGCAACGTCCGCGGCGAAGACGTCTGCGTCGGCATCTTCGACCACCCGAAGAACAGCACCTACCCGACCTACTGGCACAACCGCGGCTACGGCCTTTTCGCCGCCAATCCCTTCGGCGCCAAGGAATTCACCAAGGGCAAGACCACGCTCAACTTCACGCTCAAGGCCGGCCAGTCGGAGACCTTCCGCTTCCGCATCCTGATCCATACCGGCAAGCTGACCGCCGCGCAGACCGAAGCGCAGTATCAGCAGTTCCTGAAGGATGTGCAGTGAAGTCGGGCGGGCTTGAGCTCGCCGACTTCACAGGGCCAGGGACAGGGCTAGGGACAGGGCTAGGGCTAGTTGAAAGGATGAAGGGGCCGTCAGGCCCCTTTTTGTTTGGTTAAATCAAAACGACAAAGGGAGACCGGAAAACTTTATCATACATGGGACAGGGGCAGGGACAGGTTCCAAGACTTAGGGGCAAGGACGGGGACAGCCCCAGATAGTTACGACCCTGCCTCTGCATCTGTCCCTAAGCATCGAGACCTGTCCCTGTCCCTGTCCCTGTCCCTGTCCATGTCCCTAAATTAGCACAGTCTCTTGTTTGGGTAATTCAAAACGCCCAAAGCAGACCTGGAAAACTTTGTCACACATGGGACAGGGGCAGGGACAC